>JAQZBA010000099.1 GCA_029239365.1 Herbinix sp.
AAGAAGATTATATATTCTACCTCATCTAACAACTTGCTGTTACAGATGAGGCAGAATATATAATCAACGAGCCAAAGCGAGCGAGTGAACGAAGTTCACGAGCTGCGCTTATGTACGCAACAAGCGCACGCTGCGCTTATGTACGTATTGGTTTATACTGCGCTTATGTACTATAAAAGGTTAGTTTCACATTTTGTGGAGGAATTGCTATGGAGATAAAAGTGAACCAAATGCAGCCAATCGATCAGGTCCGGCAAAAAGCACCCGTGCCGGAGGCAGATGGTTCTTTTAAGTATACATTAATTTCTCATATCGAGGAACAGGAGCTGAGAGCTGTATTAAACGGTATGCTGGAGGAAATTACGGTTCATGGTAAGAAGCTGGTGAAGCACATGGACCTAAAGGACATGAAGCATTACCGTGAATTAATCAAAGAGTTCATGAACGAAATAGTCAACCGTTCCCATAAGTTCTCCAGAGAGAATTTTCTGGATAAGAAGGGAAGACATCGTGTCTATACCATGATAAAGCTGGTTGATAAAAATCTGGACGAGCTGGCAGCAGAGCTGATTAAGGATGAGATGGACCATTTAGCAATACTGAATAAGATAGATGAGATCAGGGGATTGTTACTAGATATCCTGACTTAGTTATGTGAATTATAGATATCATATTTTATAAGGCAGGCATATTAAGTTAAAAGTGAATTAATTATAATTTATTTTGCAAATATTATACCTGCATAGCCAAAGTGTAAAAGACACACTTGGCATAAAGGTTGTGAGAAAGGTATGGTTATTATGCTAGGGTTTGGACAAATCATAGGTCATGAAAGCATTATACAGCATCTTCAGAACGCGATCAGTTCGAAGAAGATTTCACATGCTTATATTTTTCATGGTGAGGAAGGCATGGGCAAGAAGCTACTTGCAAGTGCATTTGCTAAGACCCTGCAATGCGAGGGGGAAGGAATACTATCCTGCGACCGTTGCAAATCCTGCATGCAAGCGGATTCCGGCAATCATCCGGACATTATCCGGGTGACTCATGAGAAGGTCAGTATCGGTGTCGATGATATCCGACTCCAAGTGAATGGCGATATTCAAGTGAAACCATATAACAGCAGATATAAGATCTATATTATCGATGATGCGGACAAACTTACCGAACAGGCACAGAACGCATTGTTAAAGACCATGGAGGAACCGCCGGAGTATGCGATTCTGGTGCTACTGGTCAGTAATATTACTACGCTTCTACCAACGATTTTATCCAGATGCGTACAGCTTAATCTGAAGCCTGTGGATAAGGCCGCCATCAAAGATTATCTTATGCTTACCTACAAGATTCCGGACTATAAGGCAGATATGGCAGCAGCCTTTTCCAGTGGAAACGTCGGAAAAGCGATCAAGTATTCCTCTTCTGAGGATTTTGAGAAAATGAAAGATGATGTACTCCACATCTTGAAATATATTGATGAGATGGAGCTTCATGAGGTGATATCGGGACTGAAGGTATTAACAGCGAATAAGCCGATGATCGAGGATTATATTGACTTAATGATTTTGTGGTACCGTGATGTGGTCATGTATAAAGCAACAATGGACCCGGATCTTTTATTATATAGAGAAGAAATTTCATTTATTAAGCACCAAACAACGATTAGAAGCTATGATAACATTGAAAAAATCATAAGTGCGATGGAAAAGGCGAAGATTAGGTTAAAGGCGAATGTTAACTTTGATATTGCGATCGAGCTTATGTTACTTACTATAAAGGAGAACAGTAATGGTTAATGTAATCGGAGTAAGATTTCGCAGGGCTGGCAAAGTATATTTCTTTGACCCTGCAGGTTATGATATTAAGCAAGGCGACAATGTAATTGTTGAGACAGCAAGAGGCATTGAATACGGATCCGTAGTATTAGGACCCAGGGACGTGGAGGACGACAAGATTATCCAGCCCTTAAAACCGGTGATTCGTCAGGCGACGGATGAGGATATTGCAGTCGAGAAACGCAATAAGGAAAAGGAAAAAGAAGCTTTTCAGATCTGTCTGGAGAAGATTAAGAAGCACGGACTTGAGATGAAGCTCATTGATTGCGAATATACCTTTGATAATAACAAGGTTTTATTCTATTTTACCGCAGACGGAAGAATCGATTTCAGAGAATTGGTCAAGGATCTGGCTAGTGTATTTAAGACAAGAATCGAGCTTAGACAAATTGGTGTCCGTGATGAGACGAAGATAGTTGGTGGTATCGGAATTTGCGGAAGACCCCTTTGCTGTCATACTCATTTATCTGAATTCGCACCGGTATCAATTAAGATGGCGAAGGAACAGAATCTATCTCTGAACCCGACCAAAATCTCCGGAGTATGCGGAAGACTGATGTGCTGCTTAAAGCATGAAGAAGAGGCATATGAGGAACTGAACAGTAAGCTTCCCGGTATGGGCGACTTTGTTACGACAAAGGACAACCTGAAGGGTGAGGTACAGAGTGTCAGTGTACTCAAGCAGCTGGTAAAGGTAATTGTTACTTTAGAGAATGACGAGAAGGAAGTACGTGAATATAAGGTTGAGGATTTACGCTTCAAGCAAAGAAGGCGTAAGGAGAGAACCGCATCCTTAGAGGATGAAGAATTAAGAGTACTGGAGCTTTTGGAGAAGAAGGAAGGGAAATCCTTACTCGATGATGAATAAGAACGAAAGTGAAAGGGATTATTTGAAACCTGGTGAGCGGGCAGATGATCTTAATCGAAATAATTATAAAATAATTCAAAATACTAAGAAATTCTGTTTTGGGATGGATGCAGTGTTACTTTCCGGTTTTGCTAAAGTACTTCCCGGAGAAAAAGTGTTGGATCTTGGCACTGGTACGGGAATCATACCGATATTATTAGAGGCAAAAACGGAGGGGAAGCATTTTACCGGCCTGGAGATCCAGGAGGAAAGTGCTGATATGGCACGGCGAAGTGTCGCTATGAACGGACTTGATGATATAATTGATATTGTTATTGGAGATATCAAGGAAGCCTCTGCTAATTTTGGATTGGCTTCTTTTGATGTTATTACAAGCAACCCTCCCTATATGAACCATGGTCATGGTCTGGTGAATCCGGGAGATGCCAAAGCGATTGCAAGGCATGAGATTCTCTGTTCACTAGAGGATGTGATCAGAGAGACAAGCCGTATACTGAAACCGAATGGTCGTTTCTATCTGGTCCACCGACCCTTCCGTCTAGTTGAGATTATGAATAAGCTGACGGAGTATAAATTGGAACCAAAGCGTATGAAGTTAGTCTATCCCTACGTAGATAAGGAACCGAATATGGTTCTGCTGGAGTGTGTGAAAGGTGGTAAATCCATGCTGAAGGTGGAGGCCCCTCTGATTGTCTACAAGGAACCGAAGGTCTACACGGATGAGATCTATGATATCTATGGCTACTAAGGTTCTTAATTAATTTGTCTATGAAAGGACTACATTATGTCCGGTATGTTATATCTTTGTGCCACACCCATCGGCAATCTGGAGGATATCACCCTCCGGGTAATCAGGACACTAAAAGAGGTGGATTTGATTGCAGCCGAGGATACCAGGCACAGCATTAAATTATTGAATCATTTTGAGATAAAGACACCGATGACCAGCTACCACGAGTTCAATAAGATAGAGAAGGCAAGACATCTGGTGGAGCAACTGAAGACAGGCGTTAATATTGCCTTGATTACAGATGCAGGCACTCCCGGAATCTCTGATCCTGGGGAGGAGCTGGTGAGACAGGCTTATGAAGCCGGAATCACTGTTACTTCTCTACCCGGAGCCTGCGCAGCAGTTACTGCACTGACATTAGCAGGACTTGCTACTAGAAGATTTAGCTTTGAAGCATTTCTGCCCAGCGATAAAAAGGACAGGCAGCGAGTGCTGGAAGAATTGAAAAACGACACAAGAACGCTAATCCTTTACGAGGCACCTCACAGGCTGTGCAAAACCTTGCAGGAGCTTAACGAAGTGCTAGGTGACCGGAAGATATCATTAATCAAGGAACTGACTAAGTTACATGAGACGGTATGGCAGACAACTCTCTCTGAGGCAATTCAGGTGTTGGGGACACAGGAATCAAAGGGAGAATATGTACTTGTGCTTGAGGGAAAATCAGACAAGGAGCTCGCGGCTGAAAAGCACGAGCGATGGGGTACGGTTGCTTTACCCGAGCATATGGATTTCTATTTGAAGCAAGGCTTTGATAAGAAGGAAGCCATGAAGGCTGTCGCGAAGGACAAAGGTGTAAGCAAACGGGATATTTACCAATTGCTTATAAATGAGGAGATTTGAGGGGAAGGGGTAACTGTCTTTTGGAGGTGAAATAATGTTCTGTGGGGTATTTCGAACAAAAGAGAGAAAAGTAATTGCGGGAATTCTGGGGATAGTAATTGTAATTGGGTTTATCATGATAGGTACAGCATCTAAGAGCGGTAAGATTAATGAACAGGCTGTTATGGCTGAAAATTACTTAAATGCAAAAAGCTACGAGCAAGCAGTAGAAGCTTATCAGAAAGCGTTATCAGTGAAGGATAGCGACCAGGAGACTTTGTCGATAGGATTGGCAGAGGCTTATATGGGGCTTGAGGATTTCGATAAGGCTTTGGAAGTCTTACGCGCTTGTTACCAGAGAATATCCACAGCAAAGCTTGAAAAGAAGATTGAGGAAGTCACATCCGCTAAGTTGGATTATGAGTTTCTTCAGTCTATTTCCCACGCAGATGTTTATTTCTTGAATAAGGAATATGTGAAAGCAATTACGGTATATGAAGAGGCCAAATTGATCAAGAGCAAGGACATCACCTCGTATCAGAGGATTGCCCAGGCTTACATTGAGCAGGGTAAATATGAACTTGCCAGAGAAGAGATTCTGGAAGGAATTGAGATAACCCAGAAAGAGGAGCTGAATGAGCTCCTGATAACCATTGACACCTACCTCCTGAAGGAGGATTATGACGCTCTGGTAGTCCAAGCAGAAGAGTATATCTATCAAGAGAATTATGAGGATGGTATTGCCGAATATCAAGAGGCAATCGAGCTATTGCCTACGCAGACGGCAGCTTATAAAGCTTTGGCGCAGATTTATATTCTTCGGGAGCAATATGATACCGCGGTGCTTCTTCTGACAGAGGCAGTTGACCTTACGAAAGACAGCGAGCTACAGGAGCTATTATTTGCCGCAACGCAACTAGAGGTATCCGAAGAAGAAAGAGAGAATGTATTATCAGAGCTCGATAATGCCATGGAGGAAGTTAACATCGACCAGATTCTTGCAGTTATGGATACTACAGTCTTCCGAGAGCAGATATCAGCCGAAGCACCGGTTTACTATGGGACCAGTGAGGGGGATATCTCGAAAGGGGAAGGTCTTATTATTTATGGCGACGGGCAGGTGTATCACGGTGACGTTGTGAATGGTGTTAAGAAGGGTATCGGCATTTACTTTATGCAGACGGACAATGAGTATGGGAAGGGTTACTATTACTATGAGGGTGAATGGAATAATGACATTCCCAGCGGTGCCGGAACGATTACTCAGGTCAGCAACCAGATCAATGAAGCCGGTGAGATCTATGTAGATAAAATCGTAACAGAAGGCATCTTCTATCATGCGCTGGAAGACGGTAACATGAAGAAGTATTTTTATGAGAATGATGTTGAGACAGGAAAGATTAATTATCTTGCACAGAACGGTATTCCGTTATCAAAGGATACCACGAAGAGAGGACCAAGCCCAACTCCTGCTACACAAGCCTATAGTATTGGAGAAGTGTATCAGGGCAGCACAAATACCGGAGTGGAATATCTGGTAGAACCGGATACCATATGGGGTGTCGAACCATTTCTCAGAAATAAAAAATAAGTAACAGGAATATGCTTGGAAGCTTAGGAAGTATCAAAGGAGCCTATCACTTTAGTGATAGGCTCCTTTTTCTTAAGGAATTATGTTTGTTTTAAGGCGTCCGGCAAGAACGCGTTTCAACTATACTACATGATGCAAAAATTACTGTATAGCTAGTATTTTTGATTATGTAAAACTATTCGATGATTCCTGCAAGCTTTGCAAGTTCTACGATAGTGTCCTTAGAGATTTTCTTTCCTTGATATTCAAGCAGATTGTCTTTATTGCCGTTGAAAATATCAGTGGGTTCATATTTCTGAAGAATAATTCTTCCTTCATCAACAAAAATTTCTAATGGATCTCTTTCGCTAACATCCAATGTTCTTCTTAACTCGATGGGAAGTGTAATTCTTCCGAGCTCATCAAGTCTCCTTACGATACCTGTACTTTTCATAGTAGGGCCTCCTTTTTTTCAAGTGTATTGGGGAATAAAATAGATTGCTAAAAATAACATACGCACAGTACGTCCGAGCTTACATTATTTGTAATAGCATAAAATAAGATATCATAGGATTTTTTCAAAGTCAACTAAAATAATTGTCAAAACATAGCACAATTTAAACAATAAATGTAAATGGGTTTCATTTGATACCTTTTTGGCAAAAAAGTCGAGGAATTTATACCATTAACTGGAATATAGTTATAATAATGTACATAAAAATGATTTCCAGTTTAATAAATTTTGGAATATGGGTTGATAGGAAAGGGAGAATGTTATGTTAAATTACCTTTGGGGTATTATGATTGTGTTGGGAATTACAGTTGGGGTCCTTCGAGGAGAAATTGGTGAGGTTAGTAAGGCTACAATAAACTCTTCCAAGGAAGCAGTGACCTTATGTATTACGATGCTTGGTATTATGGCGATGTGGACCGGTATCATGCAGGTAGCAAAAAAATGTGGGCTGGTAGCTTCCTTCACAAAGGCTCTGCGCCCGTTCCTGCGAGTTCTATATCCGAGTATCCCCAAGGACCATGTAGTGAATGAATATATTGCTTCCAACATGATTGCAAATATTCTTGGGTTAGGTTGGGCAGCGACGCCTATGGGGCTTATGGCGATGAAAGAATTGAAGAAGATCAACCAGGATTCTGAGGTGGCAAGCTGTGATATGTGTACCCTTCTGATTATTAATATCTCTTCCCTGCAGTTAATTCCTGTGAATGTGATTGCCTACCGGAGTCAATACGGCTCAGTGAATCCGGCAGAGATACTGGGAGCCGGTCTGATTGCTACCCTATGTTCCACCTGTGTTGGATTTGCTTTTTCCGTCATAGCTAGAAAGCTCAGCTATCGTAACGGTCATCGATAGGAGGAAGAAAAATGCGGTTTTTGATTTACATGTCGGATTACATTATTCCTTTTCTTTTTTTATACATAGTTGCCTTTGGTCTTCTGATGAAGACAAATGTCTTTGATGATTTTCTGCAAGGCGCAAAGGATGGTTTTAAGGTTGTATTTGATATTCTACCCACTTTAATCGGTTTGATGGTCGCAATCGGTATATTACGAGCTTCAGGAACCCTAAATATTATCTCGGATATCCTTCGACCGCTAACGGACTTGCTCCATTTTCCGTCGCAGCTGGTTCCGGTGGCGATCATTAAGTTATTCTCTTCCTCTGCGGCAACCAGCCTGGTGCTGGATATTTTCAAGGAATATGGACCCGATTCTTATCTGGGACGGCTGGTTTCAGTTATGATGAGTAGCACAGAGACAATCTTCTACACACTGGCAGTATACTTTATGGCAGCAGGAGTGAAGAAAACCAGGTATACCTTATTGGGATGCTTACTTACTACACTAACAGGCATTATTGTGAGTGTAATTATGACGAATCTGGTGTTCTGATCTGCAGTTGAGAAGCAGGTCAACGAAGGGTTGTTTTACTTAAAGTGTATACTATGATAATATCAATATCAGTGATACAGATAAAATAATTATCTGGTTATCGGAAAATTATCATAGAAGGGAAGTTCTATATGGAGGGGAAGAATTTCGGAAGCAGGTTGTCAACCGCTAGAAAAGAAAAGGGGATCACGCAGGAGCAATTAGCGTCCCGTCTGGGAGTGACTCCCCAGGCTGTCTCAAAATGGGAACGTGGAGGAGGATACCCTGATATTGAATTAGTATATTATCTATGTGAGATACTCGGGTGTTCCTCGGATTACATCATAGGTCTGGAAGAACAAAATACTAAATTAACCGAAGATAATGATGCTGCAGCAGCAAAAAAGCTTCTCGATAAGGTTCTTGCAGAGCCACTCGTAATAGAAGCCGGAATTGGGTTTGTTGATTTGCTTATGAACGAATACAAGAACCAATTTCCCAGTATTCGTTCTCTTAGAGAAAACATGGCTGAACAATATGGAGTGCTTCTTCCGGTACTTCGTATTAGGGATAATGAAAGAATGAATCCATTGGAGTATCGAATTCAAGCTTATGACCAAATCCTGTATTCCATTACGTTAGAAAGCATGGAAGGAGTTACCTTTGCAGATATCTGCAGGCAACTGGAAGAGACCGTGTTGATCCGCTTTGATAAGATTATGAACCGGCAGATGCTACAAACTCTGCTCGATAATGTGGCTACGAGATACCCGGCAGCGATAACGGGGGTTATTCCGGATAAACTGTCTCTTTCGCTCGTACAGGCGGTTCTATGCGGGTTAGTCGTAAGAAAGAAATCAATACGTAATCTGGTAAAGATCATTGAAATTTTAGAAGATGAAATAGGAAATACTTGCGATGCAGCTCAACTGACCCTGCTGGTTCAAACAAAGCTGGACTTTTAACAATTGTTATATATAGTTTTTGGAGGATACCCGGAGCTTTTAGCCTGGTATCCTTTTTACATGGCATGGTCAATAACAATAATAGTTTTGTGACGCAGGCTTTTTAATATTTCGCCGGATCCATCCTTGTATATCAGGTAAAAAGGGATATAATTTAAGAATAGTAGTGTATGCAATTCACACAGTGCAGGCATGCTAATGTGGTAAGGCTGATACTATGATAACTATTCGGAGGTGATATTATATGGCACTGGTTGGTGCATTTATCGTTCCTCATCCACCGCTCATTATTCCTGAAGTTGGGCGAGGCGAGGAGAAGAAGGTTGGTAAGACAATAGAAAGCTATCATGCGGTTGCAAAGCGAATCGCGGCGTTGAAGCCGGATACGATTATTATAACTTCACCCCATACCATCCTGTACTCGGATTATTTTCATATCTCACCGGGACGAGGTGCGAAGGGTGATTTCGGTAATTTCAGGGCAAAGAATGTTACATTTCAAGTAGAATATGACGAGAAATTTGCTGGTGCCCTTGAGGCTTGTGCTGAGCGGGATGGTATCGAGGCAGGAACCCTGGGAGAGAAGAACCCGGAGCTGGATCATGGCACAATGGTTCCACTCTATTTTATCAATCAATATTATACCAATTATCAAGTAGTACGGATTGGTCTATCGGGTCAGTCCCTGCCGTTACACTATCGCCTTGGCAAATGTATCGAGAAGACAGCAGCGAAGCTAGATCGCAGAATTGTATTTGTAGCAAGCGGGGACCTTTCTCATAAGCTGAAGGAGGACGGGCCTTATGGTTTTGCACAAGAGGGTGTTGAGTTTGATAAACAGATCGTTCAGGCGATGAAGGAGGGAGACTTCTTAAAGCTTTTGGAATTCAACCCGGATTTCTGCGAGGCAGCAGCTGAATGCGGGCTGCGCTCCTTCCTCATTATGGCAGGTTCTTTAAGCGGAAAGTCAGTGGAGCCTGATTTCCTCTCCTATGAGGGAACGTTTGGTGTTGGCTATGGTGTCTGTGAATATCGGATTACCGGGGAAGCACCGAATCGTAACTTTGATGAGATATTTACCATAAAGCAGAGAGAACTGGCAAGAGAGCTGCAGAAGCACGAGGATCCCTATGTCCATCTGGCAAGGCATTCACTGGAGACTTATATTACAAGTGGCAAGTATGCTAAGCTTCCGGAGGGGTTACCGGAGGAGATAACAGGCCGTAAGGCGGGTGTCTTCGTATCATTGAAAAAACACGGTAGCCTTCGCGGTTGTATCGGAACCATCAGTCCGGTGACTGGGAGTGTCGCCAAGGAGATTCTTCGTAACGCAGTAAGTGCGGCAGCAGAAGACCCAAGATTTCCACCGGTGACGAAGGAAGAGCTGGAGGAACTGGTATACAGTGTGGATATACTCTCTGAGGCAGAGCCAATCCAGTCTATGTCGGAGCTGGATGTAGAGCGCTATGGTGTCATTGTGAGTGCCGGTAGGAAGCGAGGACTTCTTCTACCCAATCTGGAAGGTGTGGATACGGTTGAACAGCAGGTATCAATCGCTAAGAAGAAGGCAGGAATCTATGATAACGAGACTGTCTCCCTGGAGCGCTTCGAGGTGGTGAGGCATAAATGAGAATAGAATGTAGGATATGCCCCCATCATTGTAAGATAGAAGAAGGACAGGTAGGATTATGTAAGGCAAGAATGAACCGGAACGCAGAGATCATAAGTGAGAATTATGGGAAGCTGACCTCAGTGGCACTAGACCCCATTGAGAAGAAGCCTCTATATCATTTTCACCCGGGGAGCAAGATACTGTCCATCGGCAGCTATGGATGCAATATGAACTGCCCCTTCTGCCAGAATTGCGATATCTCTATGGTAGGAAGTCAGGAGATAGAGGTCGAGGAGGTCACCCCATCGGAGATGGTGCTCGAAGCGAGAAGGCTTCGGTCTCGAGGTAATATAGGAATTGCTTATACCTATAATGAGCCACTGATTGGCTTTGAATTCGTTCGTGATTGTGCAAAGGCGGCAAAGGCAGAGGGGCTTATCAATGTTGTAGTAACCAACGGCTATGTCTGTGAAGAACCTTTAAAGGAGCTGCTACCCTATATTGATGCTTTTAATATTGACCTGAAGTGCTTTACCGAGGACTTCTACCATAAGCTGGGTGGCGACCTTGCTACGGTTAAGCAGACCATCCGGCTGGCGGCAGCTCATACTCATGTCGAGGTAACCACACTCATCATTCCCGGAGAAAATGATAGTGACGAGGAGATGATGGAGCTCTCCGGTTGGTTATCAAGCCTTCGTCCCGATATCCCACTTCATATCTCGCGCTTCTTCCCAAGGTGGAAGATGCAGGATAAAGAGGCAACTTCTGTGCAGCAGGTATATCATCTTGCTGACATAGCGCGTATAAATTTAAACTATGTGCATGAAGGGAACTGCTTTTGATATCGCAACCACTGCTGTATCGGTATCAACTTGAGAGTGTAGAAAACAGATGCAGACGAACAGGATCTACAATCACCGAATGCGGTAATGATTTAGTTAATTTACCGATTACGGTAATATTATCTTGCCAACA
>JAQZBA010000100.1 GCA_029239365.1 Herbinix sp.
ATCTGCTATGATATAGCTTTCATATTTAACCTCAAACCCCTTTTCACCGATGACCTCTGATAAAGTATAAGCTTTCACTACCTCAGTAGGCGAAGATAGATTTACCGTTGTTACTTCCTGATCTGAATTGGTATCCTGTGATACGGCAGGTGATACTGTAGCTGCTTCCTCAGCTGCTTTCGCTTCCTGTCTCTTAACTATCTCCTCAATGGACACTAACGTATTATAATCATCATAGCTTAACATAAGCCCAGCGATATATTCAGCTGCTGCACCTGTCTGGTCTTCCGAATATTCGTATTTTTGTATGCATCCGGTTAATGTTGTCATCAAAAGCATGACAACTATAAGTTTATATCGTCTCATCGATGATTCCCCCAGTCATTAGTAACTTAAGAATACACCCTAGATAACAGGGGAGTACAAATAACATATTATCACTTTTCTTCTAAATCAGCAATAGAAATTAAACGTGATTTACCAAAGTCCAAGTATATTGTAGTCAATTTAGATTACAAAAAGCTTCCCTCTGAAATTCTGAGAAGGAAGCTCTGTTCGCGACAATTGAATTGATTTATCATTAGGATTTCGTATCAAGCTCAAACCAGAATTCAACACCAACCGATCGATTAATCACACCAAACTCCTGATTGAGGGAGTTCATGATTGCTTTCACTATAGATAGGCCAATACCGTTTCCACCATATTCTCTCGTTCGTGCTTTATCCACCTTATAAAACTTAATCCATATTTTATCTAAGTCCTCTTCGTGGATGTTATCTCCCGTATTAAATACAGCAACTCGTACTCTGCCTTCTAAGGGAATTAACTTAATTTCGATAATCTTCTGACCATTGACATGGTTCAAGGCATTACTGATATAGTTCGTGACTACTTGTTCTACCATATATTCATCTGCCCAGACATATACCGGTTCGATCTGATCAAAGTGCAGAATGACTTCCTTATGCTTAAACAAGATCTCTGTGGTACTCAGAACAGAACGAATTAGGCTTACGATGTCGAAGCGTTCGAAGTTCACCTGATTGTTGCCAAATTCAATTTCATTTAGATTCAGCAGCTTCTTCACCATTTTATTCATCTTATCCGCTTCATCCATAATTACTTCACAGTAGAAATCCCGGCTTTCAGGATCCTCATTGATATTCTCCTTCAGACCCTCTGCATAGCCCTGGATCAAAGATATCGGTGTCTTCAATTCATGTGATACATTCGATAAGAATTCTTTTCTCATCTCATCAATCTCTGTCTTCTTCTGAATATCTGTTAGCAGTTCATTGTTTGCTTGTTTCAATTCAAGAATCGTCGACTTCAATTTATCAGATAGAACATTGATACTCGATCCAAGCTTTCCAATCTCATCCATTGACTCAACTTTATATTTTACTTCAAAGTCCAAATCAGACATCCTTTTCGCAATTCCGGCCAGATCAAGAATTGGTCGTGTAAATCTCTTACTAATGATGAACATTGCAATGGTGCCGATCAGTGCAGCTATGATTCCTATATAGGCGAGGAATTTATTTGCTATTATTGCACTTTCTTCTATACTATCCACATTGGTCCGAAGCAATATAATCTGATAATCATTAGCACCGTTGCCAGCACCATCGGTAGTAATATCCTCCGAGCTTTCCGAACCTTCTCCGGATAGCGTCCTATTTAGGTACCCTACTAAATCAATATAACTTGAATCCTTCTGGTTATCATATAAGCTTCGTATATAATATTTTTTGGCTTCCCGCAATATTCTCCGGTCTTCAATATTCGGATTTTTAAAGTCTTCAATGTATTCCATATACATTAAGATCATCTGATTCTTTTCTCTATCACCAATATTACCTGGGGTAGGGAACAGAAGCGAACTATATGCATCAAATACGTAGACATCAATTGCATACTTGGAGGCTAATTGCTCAATATGAATATACTGGTCCTCAGAAAGCTTCGCACCATTATCACTTTGTTTAAAAACCGTATCTATCTCTTGATAAATCGTATTCAAGCTATTAATTTTGTAATGTACATAATAATCTGATAGGAAGGTACGGTTTATTGACCAGGTTACAAGGATGGTCAACACTACCATAATTGTTAAGGTAAGCGTTATCTTAAATCGTATGGAACGCTTCATGCATCCACCTCGAATTTATAGCCCAGGCCCCAGATCGTTTTGATAAAGTCACCCTTAGGTCCCATCTTACTTCTTAATTTTTTAACATGGGTATCAATCGTACGGGCATCACCGAAATAGTCGTAATTCCATACATTGTTGAGTATTTTTTCTCTTGATAGGGCGACTCCCTGATTGGTAACAAAATAAGTCAAAAGCTCGAATTCTTTGAAGCTCAAGTCTATCTCCTGTCCATCAATTTTCACCTGATGAGCCGACTTATCCAGTAGAATTCCACCCACTTCCATACTATCTTCTTCTGTAACGGTTGATCTTCTAAGAACAGCTTCGACACGTGCTACTAGTATCTTCGGGCTAAAAGGCTTAGAGATATATTCATCAACACCCAGATCAAAGCCTAATAATTCATCCTTCTCGTCACTCTTAGCGGTCAGCATGATAATCGGAACCTTAGAATATTGCCTTATCTCCCTGCATACTTGCCATCCATCCAGCTTAGGCATCATAACATCCAATATGATAAGATCAATATCCTTCTTTGAGAAGAACAGATCAATTGCCTGCTCGCCATTTTCCGCTTCTATCACATCATAGTTTTTACGCACCAAAAAGTCCTTCACAAGCTTTCTCATTCTACTTTCATCATCAACGACTAAGATTTTTAGCTTTTCCATTTGGCACCTCCATTTAATATTGTTTTTCTACATATTATCATGGAACTATGACGAAATTGTGAAATTATTGCCCTGATATTCCATTTTCGTCAAGGGCTTGTTCTCTTTCCTCAAGAGCTTTTTCTCTAGCCTCTAGTTCTGTCTGCCAGCCAACGTACTCATCTATCACCTGATTCTTATAAATAGAATACATACTGCGGTCGCTGAATACAGCAATTATTATCATAATTATGATAATAATTGCAAGAAAGATACTGATGATTCTGGAGTTACGAAGCTTAACCTTATAATCCTCTATCATTGTAAGATGTCTTTGCTCCTGCTCCTTTTCCAATACGTTGTCATATACTCTTGGCTCCTTATCCGATTTCTCAATCAGGATATTAGGTAGATTCTCTTTCGTAACGATACCGGCTCCAAGAATCCTGTTGCGCAGTTCAGACAAAAAAGTATAGCCAATGACTGTTTTAAGGGTCTTTCTTTCTACTAATTTATGATATAGCTTCAGGACCTTGTTCAAATCATTCAAGTCTGTATTGGCTTTAATATATTCCACCGTTTCCTCTTCCCGCTTTGCCTCTTTATAATGATGTGCATCTGCGAAGACATATCCGGCTACTTTATATTCATTTTCCTTCATAATTCAGTCGCTTCCTCCTTGGTTTAGATACACTCTGATGGATAGACCAATCCCCACTCCGCCCGTATTCCATCAAGTAACTTCATTATGTTAAGAGTATCGTTCAGTGGTATAATATCACTTTGCTTTTTCCCTTCCAGAATACATCTGTTTACTTCTTCCGCTTCATAAACATAGCCATTGGCGGTAAAGGGATGGAAGAAGGTATCCACAAGCTTACCATTCGTATCATAAACTTCCGCACTTTCTGCTGTCCAGAAATTCGGTATAACGATACGCCCCTTATCACCAATGATGACTGCATCATTACCTGTCGCTACAGAAATTGCGGAACTTACATTCACAATCATTCCATCATGATACTGCAGATTGATAACATTAACTTCGTCTACTCCACTTTGACCGATGTGGGCGCTACTTACAACCTTGTCCGGCAGTCTGTCCATCAGATAGATAACGTAGGATAATGGATATACACCCACATCCAGCAGTGCTCCTCCACCAAGTGCAGGATTGAACAGACGATTGAAGGGATCAAACTCGGTACGAAAACCAAATGAAATATTGATGAATTTGATGTCGCCTATGACCTTATTACTAATCCATTGCTTTACTATCCTGGTTGTAGGAAGGAATTTGGTCCACATCGCTTCCATCAGAAACACATTAGAACTTCTTGCAAAATCAACCAGCATCTGAGCCTCCGGATAATTCAGGGTAAAGGGTTTTTCACATAAGACTGCTTTACCATGAGAGATACAGAGTTCTGCATTTGCTTTGTGTTCCGTGTGAGGTGTACCGATATAGATTACATCGATCTCCGAGTCCATAAGCATCTCTTCATAACTTCCATAAGCCTTCTTAATATGAAAGCGGCTTGCAAATTCCCTCGCTTTTATCGGGTCTCTTGATGCTATTGCTGTTACCTCTGTATGATCCAGTGAATTTAATGCTGTTGCAAATTTTGAAGATATCTGACCTGCACCTATTATTCCCCACTTTACTGTTCTCATAGTAAAAACCCCTTTCCTATCACATATCTATTGATTAAAGCTGCCTATAATAAATTATTGTAACAATTAGGATAGAATCCTCCGGTAAAAAAACAACCTTGTTTACTAATTCTATTTTACTCGTCGAAGTAAACAAATGCAATATTTTAGACAAAATAAAGCCACCCGCATAATGCATTCCTAATTGCAACCATTTATGATGGCAATCGTCTTACAGTATGTTACCGGGTGACTAGTTAAACACGATTCTTATGCTATTGTTTTCTTATACTTCCAGAGGGATTATATTATATTCAAAGCTTTCGCCTATGACTTTATAGCCTACCTTTTCATAGGCTCGATTGGAAAGTGGATTATTCTTATCTATAAATAATGTACAAAATTCATAGCCTTGCTCCAGCAGCGTTTTACTTAGATAGTATATGTTTGCAGCTGCATAACCCTTTCCCCGATGCTCCTGTGGAGTAAATACATAGGTAATTCCAATCCCATGAACCAGCCTTCGTGACGCTGCTGCCATTGATACCGCCTGATGCTCTTCATCTTCATATAGATACAATTCCTTCTGCTCAATCAGCTGAGCTGCTCGTTGCAAGGAAGCTTCATAATCCGCTTCAGCAATCAATGCCTCAATTTGAAATTGTATCATCCAATCTGCTATCAATTTCTTATCTTCTGCTATTGCTAGCCTCTGCTTTCCATCCACGGGTTTAATATCGTTTACCTGTCTTAACTCCATGATATCCGTACCGAGCTTCTGAATAAAGGTCCCCTTCTGATATTTCTTAAATTGATCTATAAAACTATGACAAAGAGGATTCCTTGCATTCAGACCACCAAGAACGACATGGCTATTTCCAAGATAATCTGCAAGTGCAATCGCTGCTGCGTCCTCTCTTTCCGTATCAACCGAGTAGATGAAAAGATCAACATTATGGATAATTCCAAATAGCAGGGTGATCTTAGTTTCCTCTATAACCACACCATATAGTTCCTTTTCAGCTCCCGGGGCATGCATGCTTTGGCGCGCAAAGTATAGCAGCAATTGACTGGCTGCTTCATTTTCCAATAATGTTATTTCATGTTCTTTTAGGAATAACTCTGCATTGCCATACTCCTTAACTATCATCCTAAGCTCCCTCTTTCCATCATTACGAATCACATATCTATAATTTACCCCATTCCTACCATTTTAAACTTGTTTTTCTATATTGGATTTCTACTTTTCTTCTGATATTCATAAATGAGTTTTCTAACAAGGAGTAATATAGAAGAAAGAAGAGCTAGTACACTTCCTTACATACAGTTTGTCGGTCTACTCACGATTCTATAAGCCTCATTCGAACATAAATGTTCTCATTTGATATAGATATTCAGTAAGCTGTCTGTCAAACAGTACATTAAAGGAAATATTCTAACTCTTCTTTCTCCTTGCGGATACATTATCTTAAGCCTCTTTTCCTTATGCATAAGACTCGGATCTACTAAGACTTGATCCTATATCTTATTACTTGGAAGCTTTTTTCTTGGATAAAAGTACTGCTCCACCCACTAATGCTGCACCGCCAACAACTGCTAATACAATGATTGGAGTTGATAAACCTTTATCTTCTGCAGTCTCCTCTGATGCAGATACAGTTTTGATTACTCCATCCTCTGCAGAAGTATCCTTATATACCTTCTCTTCTGTAGGAACAGCATCATCTGTTGTGCCTGTTGTACTCTCTATTTGAATCTGAACCTCTTCATCGTCAGCCGCTGCTTGCTCATCAACCGCGGGAGCTTCCTCCGTTACAACATCTGGAGCTGCTCCGGAAGCATATATAATTGACTGGTCAAACTCGATAACCTTAACTCCATCCTTACCAACAAGATCATAGATAAAATTCGCATTTTCATCACTAAAAGGGGAGATGCCGATCTCAACATAATCCTCTACCACGCCTGTGTAATTAACCATAAAGCCCAATTTCTCAATCTCACCAGCTTTATCTTCAAACAGCAGCTTATCTATCTCTGCCTGTCTCTCGGTTAACGCAGCTGATTGTTCTGAGGTAACCCCTGCGGATGCGGGTGTCGTCTCAGCAAGTGTAGCATATGCGGAACCGGTTGAAAGTGTTGCCATAAATAATCCTAACATAACAGCCTTCGCTAAATTTTTCTTCATCATATTATATTCCTCCATTATTCTAATTTTAGTTGTCATCCTATTAATTTCCCAACTATCATTATTATTGATTAATTTTTTGTTATTTATATATTCATGCATTCCGTGGAATGTCCATTTTTCCTTCGTGTTATAATTATATTACTATCATCCTCTATTCCTTCTGTCTGGGATATTCTCTTTTGGTACCGAAAAGGGAACTCCTCGTTTTTAACCTCCTCTCAATTATCGTTTACAAACATTAGACGCAGTGCTGCTAAAGACGGTTCCCAATTTTGCAATGAATTAACTTCCAAATGATACTGGGCATACAAAAAGAGATGTCAAAAACAATGACTAACACAGAATTATCTGGGGTTATATCCTTTAAGATAATCACTCCATAAGACCGGTTTTCGCTGTTTTTAACATCTCTTAATTAACAAGATCTTAATTCTAATAAGTGTCATAAGTCTATTTAGCAAAGATGTATCTGTGTATCTTTCATAAGTGTCCTACGTCTACTTCCTAGAGTTGAATCTGGGTATCTTTCATAAGTGACCTATGTCTACTTCCTAGAATTTCATCTGGGTATCATTAACAAGTGAATTGACTACACATTACATTGTAATTTGGTGGTAGTCGCCATATCAACTGCTTTCTCATCAATTCGCCTTACTACACTGTAGGTGTATACCGTAAAATACTTAGTCCAGAAGCCCCTGGCTGTAGGATTGAAACTCTCACAATCGACACCCAGCAGTAGATATCCCTCGCTTTTGATTACTTTCATTACATGACACAGCAGATTATGATAAACACCTGTTCCTCTATATTCCGGCTCACAAAACGCACCACAGATATTCAGCATAACATCAACTTCCGTTGCAAAATTCTCACCACAATGCGACGTCTTAATATAAGCTACATATCTGCCGCTAACCTTCGCAGCAAAATATCGTACATCCTCTCCGGCATGATTGTATAGACCAGCCTCATCAAATGGCATATAGTATAGAAACGATGGACTGCTGCCAAGATGCTTTAATAAGGCATTATGTTGATCTAATAATTGGATCCATTCATCACGAAAAAGCTCTGTATATTCTAGCTTGGAATGATCGGGGTGTGCAACCTCTATTGCAGTAGGTATCTCATCTAAGGAACGAATTAAGTCGAGGCAACGTAGTCCAAATCCATTGTAGAAGAAGCTCTTCACTCCTGCCTGGTCATGTGTATATAGCGCAATTGTATGACTACGGATTCCTGCCTCCACCCATTTCTCTGCCGCTGCTTGGTATAGCAAGGAATATATTCGAGCTCTTTCCTCTCCTGAACATAGAAGTGAAACTCCATGAGCATGAACAGGAACATAAGTTCCACGTACATTAGTCGTTCCGAAATCGTCATCTCTTGGTGGATAGGCGCATAAGTATCCCATAAGCCGCTCTCCTTCCACCGCTGCAAACCCTGTACCTCTTTCAATAAAATATCTCATATCCGGGAGTGTAACGATCTCGGGAAGCATCGTCACATGCTTTCGTTCCATCTCATAATTTTCTTTTGCCAACTGCAACGCCATAGGAATATGGCTTTCATCAAAATTAATAAGCTCCATTACCTTTTCCCTCCTACCCTTTGTCTTGCTCTGTTCGACTTCTCCAACTTCTTGAAAAACTCTCTCCTTTCTCGAATATAGGCTGCTTTGTCTTCTGTAAACTTAGCTTCTCCTTTTAACTGAAGATAATTTTTCCACCGGGCACGATCCAAGGTCCCATCTATGATCGCAGCTTGTATTGCACAACCCGGTTCCTTACCATGGGTACAATCGGAGAAGCGGCATTGCAAGAATAAACCCTCCACATCGGAAAATGCTTCTCCTAGGCCTTCGTTAACTTCCCACATACCAAGTTCTCTCATTCCAGGTGTATCAATAACCATAACCCCATTCTTAAGCATTACTAGCTGACGGTGCGTTGTGGTATGTCTGCCCTTACTGTCATCCTCTCGAATCTCCTTCACATCCATAATCTCTTCTCCTGCTAACGCATTAACAAGAGTGGATTTACCAACACCGGAAGAACCCAGGAACACCACTGTCCTTCCTGCTTTCATATAGGGTTCCAGTTGTTCTAACCCTTCCTTCGTTCTTGAACTTACTACATGGACCCCTACTCCGATTGCCTCTTGCCTTACCTGTTCCAGCTGCTCTTCATAATCTTCTACCAGATCGGCTTTCGTTAGCAGCACCACCGGTGTTCCACCACTTTCCCAAGTGACTGTAATATATCGAAGGATTCGGTTAATATTAAAGTCGTAGTTTAGGGATGCAAGGATAAAGACATAATCAAAGTTCGCTGCCACCACCTGTTCCAGGATAGTCTTTGTATAACCTGCTGCATGCCCGGAATAATCCGGTCTTGAGAATTTTGATTTTCTTGGACACACCTGCACAATCTGTGAATCTCCGATTTCATTGTAGCGAAGTAATACAAAGTCGCCAACTGCCGGAAAATCTTCCGCAGCATCTACTCTATTATAGAAGGAACCCTTAATTCTTGCATTACCTTCACCGTAAGCGGAGATTACTTTAAATAATTCCCTGTGAACTTCTGTCACTCTGGCCGGGATACAGCCTTCCTGAAGCTCTTCTGTTTCATATCGTTCTGTATAACCATAATTTTTTATATCGATCATCGTTTTCCTCCATAAAATGTTTGTATAATTGTCTCTTACTGTTTTTACCCATTACCATGCTTTCCTCTACACATAAATTATTACTCATATCAATCTCTCCTCTCTTTTCGTTTAATTAAGTTTGCTCCAAATAACTTCAAATGGGCAGAAAAATAGCCAAAAGCAGCCTAATTGAATTTGCTGCTTTTGGCTAGTGATGTATTTTTAGATATAAAAATAACACACCCGAAGTGTGCCACTACAAAAGTCATAGTATTCACGAAAGGTTACTCGTATGGCATCCCTTAACAGATCGACTTCACCTGTTAGTTCTGCCCCATATGAAGTTAGTCAAAAACCACCATTCTAAAAGCTAACATTCAAACAACTCCTTTCGTTCGTCCGAGGATTACCATACTCTTCCGATGGGTAATGCATAAGCATTACATGAATTTATTACATTATTATTATAAAGTATAATTTTACTATTTGCAACAATTATTTCTAAATTCTCTCCATCCTATGATTCCCTCAAATTATTTTTCTCCTTTTTTCTTGACATTTTATTACCGTGTTATATACTTTTGTTTGTGATATTCTGATTAGTTAACCAAGGAGGTCCCAGTTGAAGCAACAAAATGTTATAATACAAAAAACAAAAGAATATGCCTTAATTACAGTTGGTGTAATGCTGGTTGTCATCGGTGTATATTTCTTCAAATTCCCGAACAACATCTCCACAGGTGGTGTTACGGGTATGGCAATTATATTAAGTAAGCTCATCGGAAGTAGCGTGAGTTCGGGTACCATTGTATTAGTGATCAATGCCATCTTATTAATCGTAGGATATCTTACATTAGGAAGAAGCTTTGGTAACCGCACGGTGTACGGCAGCCTTTTATTATCACTCTCGCTACGCGTACTGGAAATCATTGTTCCCTTGGATAAGCCGCTAACGAATCAACCTCTGTTAGAGCTTGCCTTTGCTGTGATCTTACCTTCGGTTGGAGCCGCACTACTCTTCAACATTGGTGCTTCCACTGGTGGAACTGATATTATAGCCTTACTACTTAAGAAATATACCAGCCTTGATATCGGCCGGTCTCTATTAATCACAGACTTTGTACTTACTATTGTAGTATTCCCGGTCTTTGGAATTACTACCGGTCTACTATCCATATTAGGATTATTCCTAAAATCAACTCTCGTAGACACCGTGATTGAAAATTTAAACCTGAATAAGTATTTTACGATCATTTGTGTTAATCCCAAACCAATCTGTGACTATATCTTAGATACCTTGCACCGAAGTGCTACTATATTCGATGCTAAGGGGGCCTTCACGGATAAAGAGAAGAAAATTATCCTAACGGTTATGAGTCGCTCGCAGGCAGTTCAATTAAGAAAACATATTAGACAAATTGATCCGGATGCTTTCCTCTTAATCACAAACACCAGTGAAATCATCGGACGAGGCTTCCGAGTATAACGACATTTATATAATACTGCTTTTATATTACGCCCATGCTGGGCGCAATAATGATAGGATAGACGGGCAGATGCCTCTCTATCCTATCATTTTTATCATTAAGAATAGCTCAGTCATCACTGTTGTTTCTAAATAATCTAGCGATTTCATGCATATATATGAATTGAATATATTGCTTGGAGGAGTTCACTTGAATAACACTTCAAATATAGAGTCCACCCTCTTTGAACACCGCTTCTGGCTTCAGATTCTTGGCGACCATTCAAGATTTATCTTCTTATCACTGGCACCGACGGAAACCGAATATATTTTACTGGCTCAGGAATTCATTCATTTATTTGACAAGCTGCTGGAAGGTACCAGAAACTCTTTGACAGAACAGGAGCTAGATCAAATGAACCAAAGTGCTTATGATGCTGCTTATCGGCTAAGAGAGTTTAAGCTAGAATTATTATCCATGTCTCTGACCT
>JAQZBA010000101.1 GCA_029239365.1 Herbinix sp.
ATTGTGATCATTACCTTATCCCCATGAAGTGCCCCTTTCGTTGCATCTCCGGGAATGAAGATATCCTGCTCTTCTCCCTCAATCGTTACAAATCCAAAGCCCCTCTGATTACCGGAAAAGATTCCAACCTTCATATCATCCCCCGGTATCCGGTATCGGCTCTGACCATCCAGTATGATTGTGCCGGCTGATATCATCTGATCCAGCACCATCTTAAGCTCATGCTTAGCATTACGAGGTACCTGCAGTAAGCCTACCAGGTCCTTGAATCTCAACGGTTTATATTCTTTGCCTGCGAACATTTCCTCAAGCATTGCTTTCTTTTCTTCTAACATTTTATTTTCTTCCATATGCAGCACCTACTTTTTCTTGGTATTTTAGCTTTCTAATTCTTATTCGTACTCCTTAATATATCCACCCACAAAAGTGTTAGCCTACTATTAGTATACCATATATTGCTTGTTTTAAAATAAGAATCTAAAATTCTTAGTGGTGTGCCCTAATGATTGCTTCTAAGTAAAAAAACACTCTGATTAGATTCAGAGTGTTTTGCATACATACATAATAAGTCTCACAATTGGTTATTACTAATTGATCGATATTACCACTTCAAACATAAAACAATGGAAAGAACCATAAACGCTGCTGCTAAATACTTTGTTACTCTCTCGAGTGTACCTTCAGCAGAACGTCCCTTATTCTTGCTCCAATAAGTCTCAGTAGCTCCAGTGAGCGCACCGGATAACCCAGCCTGCTTACCTTCCTGTCTCAGCACTACGAATGTTAATGCTATACATACTAAAATGTATATAATCTGAACCAATAATTTTAAAGCTTCCATGTCTACACCTCCTAAAAACTAAACTCAATTCTACCATAGAATAGAAATTATTTCAACCTATTTTTTAAGTAATAGAGATTTTCCGGTCATTTCATCCGGTTTAACCATACCCATCATCTCAATCATGGTAGGAATGATATCTGCAAGGCATCCGCCTTCTGCTAATGTATAGTCTTTATCATAGTTCACTAAGATAAACGGTACCGGGTTAGTGGTGTGCGCTGTGAAAGGCTCATTCGTAACATAATCCACTAATTGCTCTGCATTACCGTGGTCTGCGCAGATGAACATCTGACCATCTACTTCAAGTAAGGCATCAACTGCCATACCGACACATTTATCCACTGCTTCAATCGCTTTAATTGCTGCATCTTCGATACCGGTATGACCAACCATATCCGGATTAGCGAAATTAACAACAATTACATCATATTTGCCGGACTTAATTGACTTAACTAGGTTATCGGCTACTTCATATGCACTCATCTCAGGCTGGAGATCATAGGTAGCTACCTTCGGTGAACTCACGAGAATACGGTCTTCACCTTCATTTGCAACCTCTACCCCTGCATTGAAGAAGAAGGTAACATGAGCATACTTCTCAGTCTCTGCCAGACGAAGCTGGGTCTTGTGATGTGCTGCCAAGAACTGTCCAAAGGTATTATCTAAGGAAACCTTATGGAATGCAACTATCTTATTCGGAATTGTGATGTCATATTCAGAGAAGCATACATAGGTCATTTTCACTCTCTCACCACGATCAAAGCCCTTGAATTCCTCTTCACAGAATACTCTGGTGATTTCTCTTGCTCGATCCGGTCTAAAGTTGAAGAAAATTAATGAGTCATTATCCTTCATAGTAGCAACCGGTTTGCCGTTCTCCATTACCACGGTAGGAATAACAAATTCATCATATTTCTGGATATCGTATGAATTCTGGACTGCAAGAATTCCACTTTCAGCCTTCTCACCCTCACCATATACCATGGCGCGGTAAGCCTTCTCTACACGGTCCCAACGGTTATCACGGTCCATCACATAATATCTACCCATAACAGACGCAATCTTACCAACACCAATAATCTTCATCTGTTCCCAAAGCAGCTCCACAAAGCCCTTACCGGATGCCGGCGGGGTATCACGACCATCTAGGAATGCATGAACAAAGACATTGGTTAAGCCTTCTTGCTTCGCAAGCTCTAACAATGCATATAAATGTGTATTATGACTGTGAACACCGCCATCGGACAACAAACCATAGAGGTGTAAGTCAGAATTATTTCTTTTACAATTATCAATTGCTGCAAGCAATGCAGCATTCTTGAAGAAATCTTTATCCTTGATTTCCTTGGTAATTCTAGTTAACTCCTGGTATACAATTCTTCCGGCGCCCATATTGATGTGACCAACCTCGGAATTACCCATCTGTCCATCCGGCAGACCAACTGCCATGCCACTTGCATATCCTTTCACGAAAGGATACTCTGCCATTAATTTGTCAATTACCGGCTTCTTGGCTTCTGCTACTGCATTAGCTTCGATTTTCTCATTTAAACCATAACCATCTAATATCATTAAAACTGTAGGCTTTTTACTCATTATTTTGCTCCTTTTCTTATAAGTACCAACTAGCAACATTTCTAATATATAACCTAATCGATACCGCATAGTTGCCATACCTTATTTATCATATATCAAAATCATACCGCAGCTTTTTCTTAGAAGACATAATCTATGGTATGTTACTTTCTATCATTATACCTTAATTTTCTTTAATTTCATGTACTCAACCTGTATGACATAGTAACCGTCCGAATTAGAGTATATACTCACACATCATCATTTGTCAAATAGTATGTAATAACATGAAGTATAACAAAGAGCCCGGTCCTTAGAGACCGGACCCATGATGGAATAATATATCTGAGTCATAATGTTAATGATGCTTTAGATAATAATTACTTATAATTAACGATCTTGCCAAAATCAGCCTTTAAGCTTGCACCACCAACTAATCCGCCATCAATGTTAGCTTGGGAGAATAAATCAGCTGCACTTGCTGCTGTTACACTGCCGCCGTACTGAATGCGAACTGCTGCTGCGGTTGCAGCATCGTAGATCTCATCGATGCACTCACGGATTGCTTTACAAACCTCTTCTGCCTGCTCGGTTGTAGCAACTTTGCCGGTTCCAATCGCCCAGATAGGCTCATATGCGATAACAGACTGCTTTGCCTGATCTGCTGATACGTTTAAGAAAGCTATCTTAATCTGCTGACGGATCCAGTCAATTGTGATGCCCTGTTCTCTCTGCTTTAGAGACTCCCCACAGCAAACGATGGGTGTTATACCATGCTCAAATGCCTTTAATACTTTCTTATTTACAGTCTCATCTGTCTCAGCGAAGTATTCTCTTCTCTCAGAATGTCCAATGATAACATACTTTACACCGATGCTCGTCAACATACTGGGTGAAATCTCACCTGTATAGGCACCGTTCTCTTCATAATACATATTCTGAGCGCCGATTGCAATGTTAGTGCCCTTGGATGCCTCGATTGCGGTTGTTAATGATACCGCAGGAACACAAAATATTACATCAGAATCCTCGGTAATTACTAAAGGCTTTAATTCATTAATTAAGGCAACTGCTTCAGCCGGAGTTTTGTTCATCTTCCAGTTACCTGCAATAATCTTTCTACGCATGATAATCCTCCTATAAAGTTTTCTATTATTACGGTCGACTAGATTGTAGCTAAGATTCAAGTACATCAACCTTGCCGCATTACTTGAAGCATTATTAAGTTATATCTTTATTTATCGTTAGCTGCAGCAATTCCAGGAAGTTCTTTGCCTTCTAGGAATTCTAGGGAAGCACCACCACCGGTGGAGATATGAGTCATCTTATCTCCGAAGCCTAAGATGTTAACTGCCGCTGCTGAATCACCACCACCAATGATAGTGAGTGCGTCGATTTCAGAAAGCGCTTTTGCAACTGCTATCGTGCCCGCTGCAAAGTTAGATAATTCGAATACACCCATAGGTCCATTCCAAACAACTGTCTTCGCATCTTTAATAGCCTCTGCATAAAGCACACGAGTTCTCTCGCCGATATCAAGACCTTCCCAATCAGCTTCGATCTCACCACGACCAACTGTCTTATAAGGAACATCATTGGAAAATTCCTGAGCAACAACTGTATCAATCGGGATTAATAATTTAACACCCTTCTTCTCAGCCTTTTCCATCATCTGCCTAGCATAATCAACGTAATCCGGCTCTAATAAAGATTTACCAACCTCTTCACCAAATGATTTCATAAAGGTATAAGCCATACCTCCACCAAGGATTAAGGTATCAACTTTATCAAGAAGGTTATCAATAACGGATATCTTACTTGATACTTTAGAACCACCAAGGATAGCTACGAAAGGTCTCTTCGGGTTATTAACAGCATTACCAAGGAATTCAATCTCCTTCTGCATTAAGTAACCAACCACTGAGGTCTCAACAAACTGGGTAATACCAACATTAGAGCAATGTGCTCTATGAGCGGTTCCGAATGCATCATTTACAAATACATCACACAGAGAAGCTAATTCTCTACTGAATGCTTCGCCATTCTTTGTTTCTTCTACTCTATAACGGGTATTCTCAAGAAGAACCACATCGCCATCGTTCATAGCAACTACTGCAGCCTTCGCATTTTCGCCAACAATATTATCATCCTTAGCAAATTTAACTTCCTTACCAAGTAATTCAGCTAATCTTACTGCGACGGGAGCTAAGGATAATTCCGGTTTCGGCTCGCCCTTCGGCTTGCCTAAATGAGAGCAAAGAATAACCTTGCCACCATCACTGATTAATTTTTTAATCGTAGGAAGAGCTTCAACAAGACGTACCTCATCGGTAATCTTTCCTTCCTGCAACGGAACATTGAAATCGCATCTTACTAATACTCTTTTCCCTTTAACATTGATATCATCAACAGATTTCTTATTTAACATAATCTTTCTCCTTTCAATACTATGTTTTACGACGCCAATAACGTCTTCTTAAGGAATTAATGCTATGTTATTCATACAAAAAAAGGTCCGGCCCTGAAAGACCGGACCCATGATGGATCAATTAAGCATTATACAAAAACAAGAACTTTATGGTCATTTTTGTATCTGTAATCAAAAATTATGCTAATTCAGCAAAATATTTAATTGTTCTAACCATCTGGCTAGTATAGGAATTCTCGTTATCATACCAGGAAACAACCTTAACTAATGTCTTACCATTACCTAAGTCAGTAACTTTTGTCTGAGTTCCATCAAATAAAGAACCATAGGTAATACCAATAACGTCAGAAGAAACGATTTCATCTTCTGTATAACCGAAGGAAGCAGAAGCTGCTGCTTTCATTGCTGCATTGATATCAGCCGCGGTAACTGTACCGTTAACAACTGCTACTAATTCAGTAACTGAACCTGTAGGAACAGGAACTCTCTGAGCAGCGCCATCTAATTTGCCAGCTAATGCAGGAACAACAAGACCGATTGCTTTTGCAGCGCCGGTGGAATTAGGAACGATATTTACAGCTGCAGCACGAGCTCTTCTTAAGTCACCATTTCTATGAGGACCATCTAAAGTCATCTGATCGCCGGTATAAGCATGAATTGTAGTCATGAAACCTTTTTCGATCTCTGCTAATTTATTTAATGTATCTGCCATAGGAGCTAAGCAGTTAGTGGTACATGATGCTGCAGAAATGATTGTGTCGCTAGCCTTTAATACGTTCTCATTTACGCTGAATACTACGGTAGGAAGATCATTGCCTGCCGGAGCAGAGATAACTACTTTCTTAGCGCCTGCATCAATATGTGCCTGAGATTTAGCTTTTGTAGCAAAGAAGCCTGTACACTCAAGTACTACATCTACGCCAATTTTACCCCAAGGTAAATCTGCCGGATTTTTCTCTGCATAGATCTGAATTTCTTTACCATCAACTACGATGGAGCTCTCTTTTGCTACTACTTCATGTCCTACATATCTACCCTGTGCGGAATCGTATTTTAATAAATGAGCTAACATCTTAGCATCTGTCAAATCGTTGATAGCTACGATCTCGTAACCTTCTGCGCCGAACATCTGTCTGAATGCAAGGCGGCCGATACGTCCAAAACCATTAATTGCTACTTTTACTGCCATGATTATATTCCTCCTAATTGTTTAAATTTATAATTTACTGCCCATAGGCAGCAATTAATCATATTTATTGGATTTTTAAATCATATCCCAACTAGAACACATTGACAAAAAATTCTCAATCCAGATTTATTTTACCTAATTTAAGATAAAATATCAAGTGCTTATTTCTCTATTTCTTTAATATTATGAATATGTTGGTATTTTAAAATTAAAGCAGATTTTTTTTGTGCAGTTTTGTTATTCCCGGTTAATCCAGCTGACTTTCAATCATATAAATGATGGATCATTAGTGGTCTGATATTCTTAC
Source organism: Herbinix sp. (assembly GCA_029239365.1). Lineage (GTDB taxonomy): Bacteria > Bacillota > Clostridia > Lachnospirales > Lachnospiraceae > Mobilitalea. The sequence continues at coordinate 6,344 of JAQZBA010000101.1, forward strand.
CAAATGAATCAATACATCTATAAATATAACACCATTTTCCGTCGCGCACAAGTCCTCTTCCACTTTATGTATCATTTGTCTTTTATTCTCATACGAGCTAATAATAACATATAATCCGTTTGATAATCCAGGTTAATTTTGATTAACTCATGTCAAGCATATCGTAAGAAAATATATCCCTAAGCAGTTCTTTATACTTAGGGATATATTGATTTTCTTTCTAATACCAGTCTTCAATATAGGTATAAGCTACCAAATGTAACTTAGTTATTAGACATAGTAGTACTTCCTGTCGTGGATGTGTTTCCTGTCATACCAAAGAGATTAGAACCGCCTTCACTACCCGACATGCCTTTGCTACCTGCCCAACCCGTATTACCGGTAAACGTTGACTTTAAGTCATTGATTTCATTCTGGGAGGCTTGTCCGGCTGATTTATAGTAATTTTTATTTTTCGCTATCTGATAAAGCTCATATTGGGACTGTTCCGCATCATTTCTCATCTGCTGCAAGGTGCTTCTTAACTGTTGATTTTCTGTCTGAGATATCATATCTGAAAATGTCTTAAGACTAGAATTAATGGAATTTAGTGTATCTGCGACCATCGCTTTTTCCTGCATTATTAAACCTCCTATTGTAAAAATTGTAATATGGTTTGACGATTCTTCTCACAAGATTGTGCTGACTTCTCGAAGAATTGCTTTACCTGCTGATCATTAGAACCATTGGCATAGCTCTGGAATTTCTCTACATCTGCCTCACCAAACTGTAACAAATGTCTTACGTGCTGTAATTCAACTTCACTTAAATTAGCCATAACATAACACCTCCTTTTTTAATTACTTACATAGTTATTATCTCTGAACCAATAGGAAATATGTATTCTATTCGCTAATTTGGATCACACGATGATTATTCTTAGAATCAAAAAACCTCCTTAGTGCTAATTACACCAAGGAGGTTCAGAATTCTCTTATATAATAAACATATCGATTATAATCTTAATTTATACTCTAAACGGATCTTATCTGCAATCAATGCTACGAACTCGGAATTCGTTGGCTTACCCTTGCCATTGCTCACAGTATAGCCAAATAATTCATCAATCGTATCCATCTTGCCTCTACTCCAAGCTACCTCAATCGCGTGACGAATTGCTCTCTCCACTCTACTTGGTGTTGTCTTGTGACGCTTTGCAATGGATGGGTATAAGAGCTTTGTGATGGAGTTAAGCATCTCTGCATCATTAACAGACATCATAATCGCATCACGTAAGTACTGGTAGCCCTTAATATGTGCCGGAACACCTATCTCATGAATTATATTAGTAACATCTGATTCCAGATTACGTTCCATATAAGCACTCTTATTCTCATATGCACTCACTCTATGATTATCAATTAATTTACTGTGGTAATCACCTTTGATTTGCTTTATTCTTGATAAAATCACATTATTGTCAAAAGGCTTCATAATGTAATAATTTGCACCTAATTCAAATGCGTTTTCTGTAACACCTTCCTGGCCAATTGCAGTTATTACGATAAAAGATGGATTCTTCTTAAATTCAGAATCCCTTCTAACTTTCTCCATTACACCAAGTCCATCCAACTTAGGCATGATTAAATCTAATAACACAACATCCGGCTTCTTCTCCTTAATCATATCTAAAGCATCGAGACCGTTCTCAGATTTACCAACCACTTCGATATCAGCATCCTCTCTTAGGATATCCTCCAGCAGATTAACCATTCTTTCATTGTCATCAACAATTGCTACATTAATTTTACCCATTACTTTTCCAACCTCCATAACAATTTTTTGTTCTCTCAAAATAGTTCCCCTAAGTTACTTTCCCATATAACGTATTCTGGGTTGTCTGTATGTCGTATTTCACATTTCGTGAACATTCTACTTGCATTTCTGGTTTCATGTTGTTTTATGATAATATTATACATCTTAGCCAATTCAGCGTCAATCTTTATCGCTTTAGCAAATTGAACAAAATATAGGCGCCATAATATGACTTTTATTATTAGTATTTTACATTTTAAGCCATTATGCAACATTTTTACCAAAAATATATACGACAAGTTTTGCAAAACTATGGTTTGTAAATTTTTACCATATCTGCATTATAGACATTACTTTTTGAACTTTCAAATGTTTCTTGTCGCACCATTCGACATAGAAATATCCCTATTTTTCTGAGAAAACGAGCAAACCACAACATTTTGTATTATTGGAAATAATAGACAATTAATGTGCTGTATATTTAAATTCTATTTCATTGGATGTGATCGAATTATGTCGATTCTTTTTTATAACAAAAGTTTTGGTTATTCTAAATTATTTACCATGTTTTCTATGAAAGTACCGTAACCTTTCGTTGAATCTTGTATAAAAACATGCGTAACCGCACCAATTATCTTATTATTTTGGATAATCGGGCTACCGCTCATCCCCTGTACAATACCACCTGTCAATTTTAATAATCTCTCATCCGTTATACGTATTACAATCCCCTTACTGTGGTTAGAATTGCTGACATCTACATTTTCAATATTAATTTCATAATCCGTGATTTTTTCATCAATATTACAGCGAATGTAAGCTTTTCCTTTCACGACCTCCTGTTTCAAACCTAATTCAAGAGGTTCCATATCCAAGCCCTCATCATATTCATAGCCTATTTTTCCAAAGATGCCTTGATAAGTGTTATTTGTGATGCTTCCAATTCTATATTTGTCACTTTGCCTGATCATACCAATTAATTCTCCCGGTTCGCCTTCCTTCCCTTTTATAATTGACATGATTTCAGCAGTGTAGATGGAACCCATTTTTACATTCATCAATAATCCTGTATCGATATCTGTAATACCATGACCTAATGCTCCAAATTGTCCATCTGTCGATATAAAGGTAAGGGTGCCGATGCCTTGGGTATTATCACGGATCCAGGCTCCGATCTTATAGCTACCGCTTGCTGTCTTTACCGGTGATACACGCACTGTAATTTTCTCTTTATTTCGTCTTACCTGCAAGATAATATCTTCACCATTACATCCTTGCAGCATATCCACAAAATCATTCTTGCGATTCACCTCAACATCATTGACTTTCAAGATATAATCCCCTGACTTAAGCTTGTCTCTGGTAGGTTCATAATTCATCCCATCGGTTCCGGTTATTCTTCCGCTGCCGAGTACCAGAATACCATCCGTCTCCACATAGATTCCTATAGGGTTTCCACAAGGTATTAATTCAATTGCTTCAATTACATCTACTGAGACACGCTTAAAATTAAACAGCCCAAACAGCTTTAAGTCCATTTTATAAGACCCAGTCTGAGAAGATTCCAAGGTAAATGGCTGATTAAGATCAACTCTAATTTGATCTGATGGTACACTAAGATCATTTACCTGAAGGACACCGATATCTTCGGTCGTTATCTTACCCTTTAAAGGTATATCAAAATCAAAGCTTTCCTGAGTGTCTACCAACATCTTTATCTCATCCGGTATGCTTTTATCAATGGTGTAATATATGAAAAATGTAATTAAAAATAGATTCAATATAAGAAGGTAGATTAAAAACCTTCTGTATCTTCGCCTGCTCCTCATCCTTATACCTCATGCCCTCTATCATTATCCCAAAAATAGCGCTCGCGAGTTTCTAAGGTTCGCGAGCGCTCTCGCAGAATGACTTATTATTTTTGTTTGAATCAAAAAAGGATATACATAGTATTGTATATCCTTACTGTAAGTATTCTCTGTTTTTTACTTTTTTAAAGCTTGTATTTTTTAGTAGCAAGTGCTAATTCTTTCATCTCTTTTGCATTCTCCCTGACACGGTCTGTAATCTCAGCTCCTCCGAGAATACGTGATAATTCCTCAATACTCTCACTCTCATCAAGCTTACGTATCAACGTCTGGGTCGATACTCCATCTGTCTGTTTATCAATAATGTAGTGAGAATCAGCCATAGCCGCAATTTGTGCGAGATGGGTTATGCAGATAATTTGATGATGCTTTGCTATGCTGGAGAGCTGTTCTGAAACCTTCTGCGCCGTCCTTCCGCTAATACCAACATCAATCTCATCAAAAATTAAAGTCTCAATCTCATCTTTGTCCGCAAGTACCGATTTAATTCCTAACATGATACGGGAAAGTTCACCACCGGAGGCAACTCTTGACAAAGGTTTTAATGCTTCTCCGGGATTGGTAGATAATATAAATTCACCATCATCAAAGCCGTTGACCGAATAATGTTCTGTTTGCTCAAATATCATCTCGAACTTCACATCCAGGAAATTAAGCGCCACCAAAGCTTCTCGTATCCGTCCGGTTAAATCCTTCGCTTTTCTTTGACGGATCTCCGACAACTTACTACAGAGCTGTTTCAGTTTATTCTCCATCTGAGATAACTCTTTACTCAATTTCGCCATATATTCATCATAATCCTGGTACTTAGCAAGCTTGACTTCACAATCTTCGCAGTAGTGTAAAATCTGTTCCAAAGAATTCCCATATTTTGATTTTAAATGGTTCACTAAATCCAAACGCTTCGTTACCTCCATAAGCTCCTCTTCGGGGCTTTCCATCTCAGAGATATATTGCGATAGATCTTTATTCAAATCATTAAGTAGGCTATCAACATCATTCGCCTGGCTTAAAAATCCATTCACTACTTCATCATACTCTGCTATCTTCATCAATTGGCGCAGAGCCCTCCCAATCGCATCTCCAGCAGCATTAGGATCATAACCGGTATGGCGATATACATTCTGAAGGCCTTCCGATATCGTATTTGCATTGGAAAGCTTCTTATATAGAATCGCAAGCTCTTC
>JAQZBA010000102.1 GCA_029239365.1 Herbinix sp.
CAGCGAAGAGAAGCTTATCTCAGTCCATCATGCAGACAAGAAACAGCATTATTGGCAAGAAAAAGAAAGCGTAAATCCTAACATAAAGATTGAAAGAGGTGTAAACGTTGAGTGATTTATTTCATGTATCGGCTGCTCCGCATTCCAGAAGCCCGATTACAACAAAAAATATTATGCAGGATGTACTTCTTGCATTAGTTCCAGCCGGAATCTTCGGTATCTATAATTTTGGTATCAACGCTCTGACGGTGATTGTAGTAGCCATCGCAGCCTGCGTGTTAACTGAATACCTCTATTGTAAATTCATGAAAATGACTAATACCATCGGCGATTACAGTGCCGTGGTTACGGGCTTATTGTTGGCTTATAACCTTCCGTCCAATTTTCCGATTTGGATGGCAATCGTAGGAAGTATATTTGCAATCCTGATTGTTAAAATGTTATTCGGAGGTCTGGGTCAGAATTTTATGAATCCTGCACTGGCTGCTCGTGCCTTCCTATTAATTAGTTTCCCGGTTCGTATGACCAGCTTTGCTGTGGAGAAGTTAACTTCTACCGGAACCATGGATTATATTAAGCATGGCTATGTGGCCTTGGATGGTGTATCCGGTGCAACTCCGCTGGCAGCTTTAAAGGCTGGAGAGTCCGTAGATCTATATAAGATGTTACTGGGTAATGTCGGTGGAACCATCGGTGAGACAAGCGCAATCGCTATCTTACTAGGCGCGGCTTATCTGGTATTTAAGAAGGTAATTTCCTTAAGAATTCCGCTTACTTATATCATAAGTGTTGCAGTATTTGTATTGATCTTTGGTGGCAGAGGGTTTGACACTACCTTTGTGGTTGGACATATTCTTGGCGGCGGTTTGCTGCTGGGTGCTTTCTTTATGGCTACTGATTATGTTACAAGTCCGATTACTAAGGTTGGACAGATTGTATTTGGTATCAGTCTCGGTTTGCTTACCGGCCTGTTCCGTCTTCAGGGTGGAACGGCAGAGGGTGTATCCTATGCGATCATATTCTGTAACCTTCTTGTTCCGTTGATTGAGAAGGTAACCAAACAGACATCCTTTGGAAAGGAGCGTGCTGTCCGTGAAAAATAAGAAGCCTTTCATCAAATCCGAGTTGATCAGAGATGCGATAGCACTCTTTCTCATAACATTAGTATCCGGACTAGGTCTCAGCTATGTTTATGAAGTTACAAAAGAGCCAATTGCTGCACAGGTAATACAGAAGACGTTAGAAGCAAATCAGGCGGTATTTTCGGAAGCGGCGTCCTTTGAAGAGGATGATGTTCTGATGGCATTGGTAGAAGGTACTGATTTGGAAGGCATGAATGCAGATTATGCAGGTGTCACCATAGACAATATCAGTAGAGCTTATAACAGCAATAATGAAATTATCGGATATAACATCACGGTTTCCACCTCCGCAGGCTATAAGGATGGTATCAAATTCGTTTATGGCTATTCCTTAGATGGAAGCATTCATGGGATTGAATACCTGACGATCAGCGAAACCGCAGGTCTTGGTATGAAGGCAGCAGAGCCGGAGTTCTTGAATCAATTCTTAAATAAGAAGGTAGCTGCGTTTAGTGTCAGCAAGACCGGTGCAACCTCTGAGGATCAGGTGGACGCCATTAGTGGTGCAACCATTACCTCGAAAGCTGTAGCCTATGCTGTCAATGCAGGAATACAATTTATGACAGACAATTCGACAGAGTTAGGAGGCGGACAATAATGAAGATGAATAAGTATGTGGAACGTATTTATAACGGTGTCATTAAGGAGAATCCTACCTTTATCATGATGCTCGGTATGTGTCCGACCTTAGCGGTTACTACCTCCGGTAATAACGGCTTGTATATGGGTCTCACTACTACAGTTGTATTGGCTATGTCTAATTTATTAATAGCAGCATTGCGTAAATTAATCCCGGATAAGGTTCGAATTCCTGCCTATATTGTGGTGGTTGCTTCCCTGGTTACCATAGTACAGCTGCTATTAGAAGCCTACTTACCGGTAGTAAATGAGTTGCTAGGTATCTATATTCCGCTAATCGTAGTTAACTGTATTATCCTTGGTAGAGCAGAAGCCTATGCAGCCAAGAATTCCGTCGGATTATCATTATTTGATGGAATCGGTATGGGTCTGGGCTTTACCTTTGCATTATCGATTATCGGTTCCTTCCGTGAACTATTAGGTGCCGGAACAATCTTCAGTTTCAAGATTACACCGGACAGCTTTGAGCCAATTACGATATTTATTCTTGCTCCGGGAGCACTTTTCACTTTAGCAATCCTGACAGCGCTTCAGAATAAATTCAAATTACCGTCCGCAACCAACGGCTCCGTAAGCAACAGCATCGGCTGTGGCGGTGACTGCTCCCACTGTATGGGAAGCACCTGCACCACCAACCGTGAAGAGATTGCTTCCCAGGATGAGGTAGCAACCACGAAGATGAAGGCAGCGAAGCAAACGGAAATAAATGAAACACAAAATCAGAAGTAAGGAGGATTGATTAAGATGAAAGAACTCATTATGATTATTATTGGTTCTGCTCTTGTAAATAACGTTGTCTTAAGTCAATTCCTTGGCTTATGCCCGTTTATCGGAGTATCTAAGAAAACGAACACAGCAGCAGGTATGGGAGCAGCGGTAATTTTCGTTATCACGGTAGCATCCGTACTTTGCAGTATTATTTTTAGTAAGCTTTTAGTTCCATTAGAGATGGAATATCTTCAGACTATCGTATTTATCTTAGTAATTGCATGTTTAGTACAGTTTGTCGAGTTGATATTAAAGAAATACAGCCGTCCGCTTTATAGCGCCCTCGGTGTATATCTTCCTTTAATAACCACCAACTGCGCAGTGCTTGGTGTTGCACTCATCAACGTTACAGAAGATTATGGTTTATTAACTAGTACAATTAACGGCTTCGGAACAGCAGCAGGATTTACCATTGCAATTGTTATTATGGCAGGTATCCGTGAGAGGATTGAATACAATGACATCACAAAATCCTTCCAAGGCTCTCCGATTGTATTAATCACAGCAGGTCTGATGGCAATGGCATTCTTCGGATTTGCCGGATTATAGAAGAGGGGGAGATGGACATGTTTATTCAGAATATGATAGTAAGCGGTTTTCTTCCTGGCATCTTTAATATCGCAGCAGTTGTCAGTTTTCAAGGAGTAATGGTTGCTACAGCAATCGTTGCCGGAGTTGGCCTGTTTATCGGACTATTCCTTGGCTTTGCAGCGAAGACTTTTGCAGTGGAGCAGGATGAGAGAGAGATTAGAGTTCGTGAATTCCTACCTGGCGTTAACTGCGGCGGTTGTGGATACCCCGGCTGTGATAATCTTGCAGCAGCGATCGCAAAAGGCGAAGCACCTGCCAATGCCTGCCCGGTTGCGAATATAGAAGCACATAAACAGATCGCTGAGGTTATGGGTTCAACTGTTGAGGAGACCGAGAGAAAGGTTGCCTATGTCAAATGCGTTGGAACCTGCAATAAGACCCAGGTTAAATATGAATATTTTGGTGTTCAGGATTGTAATAAAGCAGCTGTCGCTCCGGGTAAAGGCAATAAGAAATGCTCTTATGGCTGTATGGGCTATGGCTCCTGTGTCAGAGTGTGTGCGTTTGACGCAATTCATATCGTCAATGGTATTGCAATCGTAGACAAAGAAAAATGTACCGGTTGTAGTACGTGTACTGCTCAGTGCCCGAATAAGCTAATAGAGTTGGTTCCTGTAAGAGCAAGACATCTGGTTGGTTGTAGCTCTCTGGATAAAGGCAAGGATGTGAAAGCAGCTTGTTCTGCTGGTTGTATTGGCTGTAAGCTTTGTGTTAAAGCTTGCGAATATGATGCAATCCATGTGGATAACAATCTAGCCTACATTGATTATAGCAAATGCACAAATTGTGGAAAATGTGCCGTAGTTTGCCCCGTTAAGGTAATCCAGGTAGAGGCTGTATAACAATAGTATAAGATGGCAATAGAGAAGGATTTCACTATTTCTGTTACCATAAACAAGAATGCATACATAGGAAGGCTTCTGGTCGAAGCACTCCTACGTATGCATTTTTTATATCTACTAAGATAAGCCTATGTCTAAGCAGTTCGGCTGCTGTTATATATGCTGATATCGTAGTATGGTATTTACTGGGATATTATGATATACTGAACTAATATCGTTAAGCAGGTATGATATTACCAAGCAAAATTATTGCTACTAATTATATTGAACAGGAGGTAGGAATATGGCGGATTTTATTAGGGGAATGGAGCTATGCAGTAGATTCTTTCAGGAGATAGCAAGACCTATCCTGGAGGAGTTCTATCCTTCACTGCGTTATACGGCCGGACTTCTTGGTTATGGTTCTGATGTCCTTGGCTTTGATGATGTTGTCTCAACAGACCATATGTGGGGACCCCGTTTTTATTTATTTCTCGAAGAAGATGATTTTGATTTGAAGGATAAAATATATTATACCTTCTCAGAACTTTTGCCCTATACATATTTAGGCTACAGTGTTAATTTTTCCGAGCCGGATCCTGAGGATCACGGAGTACGATGTGCCAGCTTTCTATCGGAGGGAAAAGTATCACCTCTTATTTTTATTAATACGTTGGACCGGTTCCTGGAAGAATATCTGGGGCGAAGTAATATGGATGATCTTGATTATCTTGATTGGTTGACATTATCGGAGCATCGTCTCTTAGCATTAGTCTCCGGTAAGTTTTTCCTGGATGGAATCGGAATTAATCAGAAGCTGAAAGAGTTGTCCTTTTATCCGTTACAGGTAAAGCTCTATCTGATCGCTTCTAGTTGGTCTATTCTTGCGGAGGAACAAGCTTTTGTGAAGCGTTGCGGTGACTGTGGCGATGAGATCGGTTCCAGAATTATCTGTGCAAGGATGGTGGATCGCTTGATGAGATTATGCTTCCTATATTCTGATCAATATGCACCTTATAGTAAATGGTTCGGTACAGCATTCCGGTACTTGCCCATTGATAAAGCGATTGGCGAATGCTTATCGAAAGCACTCTCAGCAGATAGTGTAACAAAGCGGGAGGAGTATTTGGTCCATGCACAGGAATTGGTCGGAAAGCTCCATAATGAGATGCGATTAACAACCGAGTTAGAGATTAAGGCAGTCAACTATTTTGGAAGGGATATCAAGGTTATCTTTGCAGATAAATTAGTGGATGCAATTATGAATCAGTTGAAAGGAACCTCCCTGGAACAGCTTCCACTGATAGGAACCTTGAGTCAGATCGGTAATTTTGGAACGATAGCCGATGATAATCGTTATCTTAAGCAGAGCAGAGCGTTGTATCAGCCATGAAAATATGTCGAATAAGTAATGTTTCTGTCTCTTTCCTACTTGAATAGTACAAAAATATACTATAAAATGGAATTAATATAGAATGAATTGATGAGAGAACAGGTGAATAACTAGATGGCTACGATTCAAGAACTATCTATTCGATGTGGTGTATCGGTATCAACCGTAAGTAAGGCTTTGAACGGATATTCGGATATAAGCGATAAGACTAGAGATATGGTCATAAAGATAGCAAATGAGATAGGGTATTTTCCGAATGCCAATGCTCGGGCATTGAAGCTGAAGAAGACCTATAATATTGGTGTTCTATTTAATACTCTATCTAACCTTGGCCTAAAAAATGAATATTTTGCTCATGTTCTTGAAGCCTTTAAGGATGAAGCATCGCGTAGCGGTTACGACATAACCTTTATCGAACATAATGTTGGGAGAAGAAAGATGACGTATCTGGAGCATTGCCAGTACCGTCGCTTTGATGGAGTTTGTATCGTTTGTGCGGATTATGATAATGAGGAAGTGATCAAACTGGCGAACAGTGAGCTTCCGGTGATCACGATCGATTATGCTTTTCAGAAGGCTTATTCCATTGTTTCGGATAATTACGGCGGTATGAAGCAATTAACCAACTTCATTATACGCCAGGGACATAAAGAGATTGCTTTCATCTATGGAATGAATACCCTGGTTACCAGAAACCGGGTGGATGGATTTATGGATGCGATGGAGGAAAACGGTCTGAAGGTTCCCAAGCAGTATCTAAGGGAGAGCTTATACCGCAATTCCCTAAGGACGGAAGAACAGGCACTAAAACTTCTCGCGTTGCCGAAACGACCAACTTGTATTATTGCCCCGGATGATAGTTCAGCAATGGGTGTGGTGAGTGCCATACGTAAGAGAGGCCTGCAGCTGGTCAAGGATATATCAATCGCGGGCTACGATGGGGTGGACTTGCAGCAGTTCATCGGAGTGAAATTAACGACAGTAAAGCAGGAAAGAGAAGTAATCGGGAAAGAAGCAGCGAAGAAGTTGATACAAATGATCGAGAGTAACGAAGTGATACAACAGGACACAATATTTATGAAACAAACATTAATTATCGGTAATTCAGTTAAGAAGATAAATTAGTTGTAGATATAACAGAGGGAGGAGGAACTTGCTTGTCACAAATATATAATTATATGTTGGAAAGCTACCCCATCAAAAGGGAGGTAATGTATCCGGCTCATAAGAGAAGCGACCTAAAGCGTGTTTACAATAATATTGTAAACCTTAGCAAACGTTCCCCTCTGTATAAAATCAACCTTTCAAAAGAGAATCAAGATTATACCTTTGGCATCAAGGAGAATGCAATTGATCTGAAAACGAAGCTGATGGAGATGGCGAACCCGGAGAATTCCGGCTTTACTTCCAGAACGGTCTCGGTAAGTGATGAGAGAGTGCTTTCTGCTAAGCTTTTACAGGGAGACACCGAAGGTCTACCCGAGTCAATCACCTTTCAAGTAGATTCCACTGCATCCGTACAGATTAATGTAGGAAAAGAGTTGTTATTGATCTCCAAGGGCTTACCGCCTGGAGAGTATGAATTTAAAGCGAAGATAATGGATCAGGAGTATAATCTCAACTTTATCCACGAAAGCAGAATGGAGAATCGGGATGCTCTAAAAAAGGTAGCAGAATTTATGAACATGGCAGTCCCGGGTGTGAATGCAACGGTTGAGAAAGGCTCTTCTGCTGATTATGGAAGAATTGTAATCGTGTCGGAACAGTCGGGAAAATATGGAGAACCTGCATTAGATTTTTTTGATACGGACCTTTATAAAACAGGCTTGGTGGAATACTTTGGTCTGGATAGGGTTGATACGCCTTCCAGTACAGCAGAGTTTACCATCAATGATGTTAGGCGGCAGACCTCTACGAATACGTTCAATTTGGAGGGGAAACTTCGTATCACCTTAAATGGAACCAGCGAGGAACCGGTTACACTGAGAATTGTTCCGGACAGCGAGAAAATCTTATCCTCCGTAGAAACTGTGTTAAATACATATAACCGCTTAATCAGAATTGCACAGAATCGTACCAGGGATGATAAGGAACATTACCGTGCCACAAAATTAATTAGTGAGATGAAGAGCCTGGAGAATGTATATGCTGAGGAGATGGAGGCTTGCGGAATAAAGTCGGATGAGAAGGGCTATCTATCCCTTGATGATTCACTTGCCGTTCAAGCAGCAATCGATGGAGGAATGGAAAGCTTATTTAGACGAGAAAACGGATTTATCACAAGACTCATGGATAAAGCGGAGTCTATAGCAATAAATCCGATGGAATACTTAGATAAAACAGTGGTTACCTATCCGGACAAAGAGAACAAAACCTTCAATAATCCATATGTAACCTCAATGTATAGTGGTTTATTCTTTAGCTCTTATTGTTAAAATAAGAGCTAGTTTTTATATATTCACTAGGGGTAATGCCGATTCGCTTCTTAAAAATTCTGCTGAAATAATTCGGATCCTTATATCCTACCATAAAACACACTTCTTTGACCGTTAAATTAGAGTTGGTTAGCAGCTCCTTTGCTTTTTTTACCCGGAGCATAGAGAGCCAGTCGATAAAATTATAACCGGTAGTCTTCTTGATCAGTTTACTGAAATATTGAGGACTGATATTAACCTGTTCTGCTACATCCTCCAGAGAGATATCCTGGTCGTAATGATTTTCCAGATACTCCTTCGTTGCCTTAACGATGTGGTTCGAATAATCTATGTTACTCTGCGGCTTCACATAGCTGGTGATGGAGATGAAATTTTTGTACGCGCTTTCTATCAAGGCGTCACCTTCCAGGTCCATAAGTTCCTTCGCTATATTGGTATAATCGATGAATTTCACTTCTTCCTGGCTATCTAAACTCATAGTATGATTTGATAACACCAGAATTTCTAATATCTTATTCCTCTTGGTCTCATCATTATAAGAACGGATATTGTCCATAATTAAACCAAAGTAATCATAGGCTTCTGTTTTGCGCAAGCGTATCGATTCCACCAGATGCTTCTCTGAAAGTAAATAATCAAAATGAGAATTCACTTCGGTCTGCCGGGTATCCTGATAATATGTGATCGGCTCAGAATGGCGGTAATACAAAGCAGTTAGGGAATCAATGAAGGAGGTATAAAGTGCATTGATGTTTTGTGGACTTCCAATACCGATGGATATATTGATATGAAATTGTCGCTTGAATTCCGATATTAATTCATAACATAAGTGATAACTATCATCGCGGTGATTTTGGTTTGAAAATGGTTCTACCTCTGTAATGAGAAGGCAGATTCGGTTTACGACCAAGGGTCCAACACATACATTTTTATCATGAAAAAGTTTGGCAATGAATTGGTGGATTTCAAATTCATCAATGACTTCATCGTTTGTACCGTTAAGTTGAAGCTCAGAAAAATTGAGAACAATAACATAGCCATTTTCTTTAATATGTAGAATTCTGCGAAAGCCGACTAATTCCAATGGATGGCATCCTCTGAAAAACAAAGAGAATAAAAAACTTCTCTCTATGAAGGATCTATAATCTTCCTGCATGATTTTCTGGTTCGAAGTAAGAATATCCAGATGCAGGCTATCCCAAAAATCTTTCGGATTCGTAAATTGGTTATTAGGATCATTCATAAGTACACCTCCTATTATAATGTCGATGGAAAGATCACAGGGTGATTCTCTATCGCTGAGGTTAGAATAAGGAACGGACTCCGGATTTAAATAACTGTTTTAATTTATTAAAGTATAGCACATATTAGTAAAAATTGCACTACCAAAATTTGGGGCAAGTGTCGAATATGGTCGAATATAACAAAAATATAATAATTATAATAAATTTGTTACAATTCTGCCACACAAATGCCAATAGTAAGGCTTACGATGAAATTAGCATAAGGATATGATTGGCAATGGAGATAATATTATGAAGACAAAATTTAGATACAAACTCAAACTGAATATTATACTCGCAGCAGTTATCGTAATTATAGTGTTTTCAACGCTTGCAGTGCAATTAGGCAATCATAAGGAACAGCAAGCTTATAACCAAGCAAAGGGAGAAATTGTTGTTATTTTTGAAGGAAAGATCTCCGAGCAGGAGCTTCTTGAGCTTGTCAATCGATATGATAACCAACTTGAAATTATCAATCATATTGATGACTACGCACTTTTAAATGTTAAAAACAGTTCATATTTTAATAATATATTACAAAGTCTTAAAGAAGAGCCGATCGTAGCAGTGGTTCAAGGCAATACCACAATCTCTACCTTAGGCTTCAGTAACGATACCTATGCGGATGCGCAATGGGCGATTGATAATCCCGGACACTATATTTACTTATCGGAAGCCGGAAGAAAAGATAAACCGGCAGTCCCGGATATGGATATGGATGTTGTTGAGGCTTGGAATGTGTTGACGGATGAGATGCCTAAGATGCGGGAAGTTGTGGTAGCTGTTATTGATACCGGCGTGGATTATTCACATTCGGATCTTGTTGATCATATGTGGACCAATGATGGAGAGATCCTCGGGGATAATTTGGATAATGATAACAACGGATACATAGATGACTACTATGGTTGGGATTTCTATAATGATGATTCTACCGTTTGCCATTACAGCTATTCCAACAGACTAAACATGAATATAGCCTCCCCTGACGATAACGATGATCACGGTACTCATGTGGCAGGCATTATTGCAGCAACCCTGGATAATGGCATGGGAGTTGCCGGAGTCGCTTCTAAGGTGGATGTAAAAATAATGGCACTTAAGATTAATGGTGGACCTAAGGGAACAGGAAGTCTGGCCTCTGCGGTAGAAGCAGTAAAATATGCAACCAGAATGGGTGCTGATATCTGTAATTTAAGTTGGGGAACTTCCTCTTATACAGCATCCCTGAAGCAGGTAATGAAGGAATCGGATATGCTGTTTGTCGCTGCTGCAGGAAATACCGGTGAAGATAATACATATGAACCGATTTATCCGGCCAGCTTAAAGCTTGATAATTTAATCTCCGTAACTTTTGTTAACTCCGCAGGTGAACTAACCGGCCTATCAAATTATGGCCCACAGTCAGTAGATATCGCAGCACCGGGAGAAGACATCCTAAGTACAATTGTCGGCAATTATGGTTCTATGAGTGGCTCGTCAATGGCAGCACCTCAAGTCTCAGCTGTTGCGGCTCTTCTATATTCCTTCAATGAGAATATCTATCCTGCGAATGTCAAAGAGCTTATCTTGACAAATAGGAAAGAGATACCTGAATTAACAGATTATCTAAGGTATGCAGGTATTCCGAATGCTTACCGAACATTGATGGCAGCGAAATCTCTGACTCAGGATATAGAGGCACCTACGATGAGCTTTGATACTATTTATAAGAGAGGCAGCATGGTAGTGCCTGTGAAGGCAGTCGATAGCGGTTCCTCCAGTATTCGTGTTGTGCGTTGGAGTTTAGGCGAGAAGACAGTGGAGGATTTTGCAAGAGGTATTAATGGTTCCTTAATTGAGGATAACCAGATTACAGTATCAAAAGCAGGAAAATATTCCTTCTATGCATCGGATTATGCAGGCAATGAGACGGTACAGGTATATGAGGTAGTTGAAGATAAATTAGGACCAATTCTCAATACGACTTATACAGTAGCCGACAATTATAACTCCCGAACAGTAACAGTTAGGTTCACTGACATGCAAAGTGGAATTAAGAGAGTGGAATATATGCCGGGAATCAAAACGGCGGAAGAATTTCTACCGGGT
>JAQZBA010000432.1 GCA_029239365.1 Herbinix sp.
AGCAGAGCCTCCCGGCATCTTGGGTATTTGGTAATCGTCAAAGGCCACATATGGCTTTGGATGATGTCTATTTCAATGCTATTCAATAAGAAGTATTTCCTTGCATTCATTAATGCGAATTTAGGATGGACAAATCCATGCAGCTTATGGCTCTGATCGGGAATGTGCCAGTCATATAAATAAAAATCGTGTAAGAAAGCCCCGCGGGCTATGCTGCGGGTATCAAATTTCATGGGAAGCCGCAGGGAGACCAGGTAACTATAATAAGAAACCATAAAGCAATGGGTATAGGTTGTGGTTTTACCATGCTGGATATAGTTATTCATATCATGAATTTGCTGTGATTTAAGGAACTCATGAATATTATCAATATAGTGATGTTTTTCCATCGAGCTTAATTTCATATCAATAACCTTTCTTTTTCTTATAGGGAGTTTTAATTTCTTGCTGTATATGCATATTTTGAATAAATTTTCATAAATTTTGTTAATTCACTTTCCGAAAATGAGATACAAGTGGTATAATTAATTACGATAGAATCAAACTAACCACTAGAATTATACATAAATTCAGCATAATTTACTACTGAAATTTATTACATAAACCTGAAGTTAGTTACCGTTCACACCCCAGCTAGTTACTTGGCACTATGATTTAGAAAAGGATATTGGATGTTCCTGTCATTTAGAAGGAGCGGAATAAGATTTGATATCCTAAAGATTATTATTGCTGTGAATGGTTAGCAAGTAAATATTCCCTATGATTTGAAAGGAGAGTTATTATGTTGTATATTGGCGTTGATTTGGGGACTTCCTCCATTAAACTGCTTCTCATGGACGAACTAGGTAATATCAAACGAATTATAATCAGAGAATACCCCTTGTATTTTCCGAAAACAGGCTGGTCAGAGCAAAATCCCGAGGACTGGTATACTGCCCTCGTGAAAGGAATGCAGGATTTGACAAAGGATTGTGACAAATCACTGATCAAGGGAATAAGTTTTAGCGGACAGATGCATGGGATGGTAATATTGGATGATAAAGATCAAGTAATCCGCCCTGCAATATTATGGAATGATGGTCGGACCCAGGAAGAATGCGATTATTTTAATCATGAGGTTGGAAGAGAAAGAATATCAAGCCTCCGGTACGCTGCTTTTTGATGTAAAGAATAAATGCTGGTCCAAGGAAATGTTAGAGCTCTGTGGTCTGAAAGCAGATCAGATGGCAAATATCTATGAATCCTATCAGGTAATAGGCAATATTTCTAAGGATGCGGCAAAAGCACTCGGGTTGCCGGAGACTGTTAAAATTATTGCCGGTGGCGGTGATCAGGCAGTTGCAGCCGTAGGAACAGGAACCGTTAATCACGGAATGTGCAATGTATCCCTTGGAACCTCCGGTGTGGTTTTCGTCGCCAGCAATGAATTTGCAGTAGATGAGAAAAATGCGCTTCATTCCTTTGCCCATGCAAACGGAAAATATCATCTGATGGGTGTTATGCTATCTGCAGCAGCTTCCCATAAATGGTGGATGGATGAAATATTAGAAACGAAGGAATATTCGAAGGAGCAGCAGAGAATCCATAGGCTGGGAGAAAATCCGGTCTATTTCCTTCCGTATCTGATGGGAGAGAGAACCCCCCATAATAATCCGAATGCAAGAGGTACCTTCATCGGTATGACCATGGATACGACTCGTTCGGAAATGACTCAGGCAGTACTGGAAGGGGTATCATTTGCTCTGCGTGATTCATTTGAGATCATTAAGAAGCTTGGAATTGGAATCGAGCGAATTCGAATTAACGGTGGAGGAGCCAGAAGCCCGCTCTGGTGTAAGATTATTGCCAACGTTCTGAATGTAAAGGTGGATAAGATAAATTCTGCGGAAGGACCTGCTTATGGTGCAGCAATTCTTGCTGCAGTGGGCTGTGGTCAATTTGCCTCCGTTGAAGAAGCGGCCAGCAAATTGATTAAGGTAATCGATACTACCGAGCAGGAGCCGGATATCGTTGAATTATATAATAAGAGATATCAGGTATTTCAGCAGCTGTACCCTACTTTGAAGGGAATGTTTGATCAGATTATACTATAATAATTAGGAAGGGAGTTGCAAACATGCAGCCTTATACTGGGTTTGCCTCAGTTTATGACATATTTATGGACAATATACCTTATGACGAATGGGCGGAGTATATTGAACATTTATTAAAGAAAAATAATATCAAGGATGGACTTATACTGGAGCTTGGCTGCGGAACAGGAAGCATTACAGAAAGACTGGCAGAAAAAGGCTACGATATGATCGGTATCGATGCTTCCGAAGATATGCTTGCAATTGCCAGAGAAAACAGTGAGGTCAGTAACAATAAAACCCTCTATTTGTGTCAGGATATGAGGGATTTTGAATTGTACGGAACGGTTGCTGCAGTGATCAGCGTATGTGACAGCATGAATTATATTACAACGGAAGAGGATTTATTAAAGGTATTTCGCTTGGTCAATAATTATCTGGACCCGGGAGGTTTGTTTCTCTTTGATCTGGATACCCAATATGCATATGAAGAAGTTTTGGGGGATTCTACGATTGCAGAGAACCGGGAAGAAGGAAGCTTCATCTGGGAGAATACTTACTACCCAGAGGAGATGATAAATGAAATCAATCTGACTTTATTTATACCGCAGGAGGAGTTATTTCAAAAGCAGGAGGAAACACATTACCGCAGAGCCTATACAATCGATACCATCAAACGTTTGATTGAGGAAGCTGGTATGGAATGGATAGCAGCATATGATACTTTAACAGAAAAAAAACCGAAAAAGGACAGTGAGAGGGTTTATATTATAGCAAGAGAAAAGCTTCAGCAGGGAAAGACGTATCTTTAAAGCATAAATATCATACTTTCGCAAATAATGAAATATAGTTACGAAAGTTTACGATAGAACAACTTGAAAGAGGAGCATAGTGTGAAAAATCAAGGATTTTTCACAAAGTGAATTGAATACAATTCACTATGCAAATATTGTGCTCTGCAAAGCATGAAAATCTCTGATTTTCATGCCCAAAGTTTGCAGGCTATGATGAAAGGCATGGTTATTAATATGACTGACTATATAGTTAGAGCAAGTGCGGCAGATAATCAGATTCGTGCATTTGCAGCAACGACAAGAGAGCTGGTGGAATATGCCAGAACGATACATGGTACAAGTCCGGTAGCAACAGCGGCATTAGGAAGGTTGCTTACGGCAGGCCTAATGATGGGTAGTATGATGAAGGGTGATAACGATATTCTGACACTTCAAATGAAAGGAAGCGGACCCATACAGGGGTTAACTGTAACAGCCACCTCCAAAGGAAGTGTTAAAGGATATGCATATAATCCGGAAGTTATGCTGCCACCAAGCAGTAAAGGCAAACTGGATGTCGGGGGTGCCTTGGGAGCAGGTATCCTAAGCGTAATCAAGGATATGGGACTCAAAGAACCTTATGTGGGGCAGACTCATCTGGTTTCCGGGGAAA
>JAQZBA010000103.1 GCA_029239365.1 Herbinix sp.
GTTCCAGGAAGACCTGCTGTCTTAAGCAGATAGGAGGATAAGTAATTGGCGCTTATGTTATCCACATCATCCTCAGAAATATCATAATTTGCCCACAAAATGAAAGGAACCATATATCTTCGTTGATTAATCTCGGATGTACTCGAGGCCTCCATTTCCAACTGATCGAGAAACTCTGAATATATGACCGGTTGGTGGTCTCCAAACATCAAGAGAATCGTAGGTTCTTCTTCCTTCGAGAAATAGTCGACTAGGCTCTCAAAAGCTTTATCCGATTCCCGAAGCAGACTTAAATATTGTTCTACCTTCGAATATCCTTTAAGCTCCGTAAACCGAACTGTCTCCGCTTCATCAAAGACTTTTGCTCCGGAATACCCCCCATGGTTCTGCATTGTGACATTGAAGACGAACAAAGGCTGGTTACCCTTTGTCTCATATTGCTCGATTATTTTCTGATAGCTTTCACGGTCACTGATATATGACCTAATTAACTGAGGATTCTCGAAATCCTCTTCGGATAAGAACTCATCAAATCCCAGGAGTGGGTATACCAGGTCCCGCTTATATCCACTTGGTTCATAAGGATGAATTGCAACATTATAATAACCCTGAGCCTTCAAGGTAGCGGCAAGGGAATCCGTTGTATCAGTAATGAATTGCTGATAAGGTACACAATTCTGTGGCATGACAGCCATGCTATTACCTGTTAAGAACTCATACTCCGTGTCACTGGTGGCACCACCGAACACGGATACATACATCGTTCCCTTCGTCGTATTCTCATTTAAAGTACTTAGGAAGGGAAAATAACTCATATTCGTTTTATAGTCGCCTAACATACTAAGATCAGAAAATGCTTCATTCATAATCGCGATAATATTAGGCTTATTCTCAACTTTATCTGCAACGACCGATGCTTCTTCCGCTTTTGATAACAGCTCAGTGACTATATCTGTTGTATATCCTTGCGGTGCCTGTGTCTCCATCGCCTCCACATTTGCTACGAAACCGAAGACTGTTCCGTAAGTACAATAGGTATACTTAGGTGCAAAAAAATCAATCACTCTGATTTTAGAGATAATCAAATCTGTATGAAAGAAAAGAACAAACACAATAGAAGCAAAGATGAAATAAGTAGCAATGCCCACCATTCGATTGATGGGGGAAAATCTAATATGTCCCGTTCCAAATTTACTAACAAGCACAAATACTGCATACATAATCAAGGTTGCAAGAAGAAAGCCTGAGGTAAAGCTGACTTGATAATTCGATGCCACGCTCATCCCGGTCTGCCATGCGAGCAAATCACTCGGTATAATCGGATTGCCGCGAAACAAATAAACCAGATAATTAACCATACCCAGCAGATAGATCATAAAATTGGAGACGATAATTGATAAACTGCTGTTTCGCATTATTACATAAAACAAAAATACAATAACATAATACCAAGCCACATTATACAACCAGAATTGTTGAAACATATCCTCATTATAATTACTTACCATGACTTCAATCATGATAAAAGAAATGACCGGCTGCAGGAAAAGGAAGGCACCTCGAAACCATCTTCCATAACGGTCAAAAAACTCCTTCACCTTCTTCGTCTCAAGCATATAGATTATAGTGAGTACAAACCATATCAAACTATAACCGACTACCTGAGCGAAAAGTCCCTCCGGTTTACTATTTCTTGTATAAGTGTAAATCACAAAGAGATAATAAAGGAAAAGAGGATAAGCCAATACCCCTTTCCGATTATTCCAGTTTATCATTATATTCCATGTCTTATCCTTCACTTTATGTCCCCTATGTACCTTTCCAGCCATCATAATCAATTTGTATTCCTATACTAGATACCATTCATACCCTTTGTGTTAGTTCGTGCCAAGTGTGTCCTTTACACTTTGGTTTCGCAGGCACAAACTTGGAGGTGTGAATTAATGCTTTTTATTAATTCACACTACAAACTCCAATATATCTAATGTTTCTACGTATGTCAACCTGACAAATGAATCCTTATTCCCGAAATATCCGCCATATTACACCTGAATAGGGAAGGAACTCTGATACGCTTCCGTTTGGGTTCGATCCAAAATCTAGAATATACATCGACCGATCCGGTCCCATCACGACATCCGTGGGCCAGCCAAACCCTCCTTCTCCGGAATAGCTTGCCATAAACCCTGAGCGGTTCACCGCAAAGGTCATACTTCCCCCGGAATAGAGACTTGTTCTGGAGATACGATGTCCAATACCTACATTGGGTATATCTAAATTACCGTTTTGCCATGTACTCCCGAATTCAGCCACATAAAAATCCCCTATGTCACTAAACTCTTCATAATAATTAATGTCAAATCCCATAATGTTAGAATTACTGGGAAAAATAGCAAAAGGTACCGGTGCATCATTTGGATGATTCGTAAGTAGAAACTCTACCTGTTGTCCTCCTTCCGGTATAAATCTTCGCGAGGTGACCGGTTCCCCTGCAGAAAAATCCGGCCATCCATACCAGAGCCCCTGAGTAATAGCATAGATATGATCCGTGGCATTTGCTATCGGCCTGCTTCCTCTTGCATCAAATCCTTGGTTTGCAGCAAACAAATTTCCCGCACTATCAAATTTTAATCTTACCGCATTGCGAAGACCCCAAGCATATTGCTCTAATTGTGTTCCATCCAGATTAGCCCTTAAAATACTTCCTGTTGCCTTAATAATTCCCTTACGCACCTCATAAGGATAATTGGATACCCCATAAGGTGAAAAGGCACCGGTATAAACCAACTCCTCTTCCCCCTCCGGCAATAGCATGTTGTTGGTTATATAATTCTGACCTTGAAGCATAATATACGCACCAGGATAATCATGTAGAAATGCAAAGTTTCGTACCCATTGATTATCTGTGCCGACGATCCCCGAATTTGTTGCAGAGCCCTGTCCAAAATAGAGCTTATTATCCGGGCCAATCTCTACTTTATTATTGGTAAAATCACCGTTACTTGGCAGACCTGATATAATATCCGTTCTGGAACCATCCGGATGTATTACAGTAACAGTACCCCTGTGGGAGACATAGATATCTCCATTGTAATAATTGATACCGGATAAAGGTACATTAAAGTCTTGTGCAACTGTCTGAAATACGCCATTGCTGTAGCGCAGAATTCTGGGATTTTGAGAAAAACAGCCGGATTCTGCAATCAATATCTCCCCATACTCTGTAAATACCATATTCACAGGAAAATTCAATCCGGTTGCATAGACCTCAATCCTATAACCGTTCGAAACATAGATGTCTGCCGGATTCAAATAACGCTCCTGGTCATTTGTAGTCTGGCAAGATAAATTCTGATCAAAAATGGAAGCTTCCTTCGATATCATATTGATACTCCTATTATATTTTTTCATAGCTCTTAATCTTCTCTACTGATTTTCCAAAGCACTCCAGAGTTCGGTATATACATTCTTGGGTAATTTATTGTATTCATGCCATAATCAAGGACATATAATACACCATCCGGACCGAACCTGACATCAATAGGACGTCCAAACCCACCTTCATTTGTAATGGTTCCCGGAAAACCGGATTTATTCATTGCGAAGGTGGTAATCCCCCTGGTAGTCATATCGATCCTTGAGACCCGATGCCCATAACCGACATAAGGTGTTAAATGTCCATCAATTGAAATGGTTTCTGCACCATATTCTGCAATATAGACATCTCCATAAGGTCCAAAGTTCCGATTGTAATTAAAATCAAATCCCATTAAGCCGGAATAGGACGGAAAAATCGCATAGGGACGAGGTGGAATATTCGGATGATTCGTAAGAAGAAAATCCGGTTGGATTCCCCCCTCAGGTCTAAATCTTGATGATGTAACCGGTTCACCGCCTGCAAAGTCAGGCCATCCGTACCATTCTCCCTGTCGAATCAACTGAAATTCATCCGGTGCATTGACAATTGGTCTGCTGCCACGATCATCAAATCCCTGA
This sequence comes from Herbinix sp., assembly GCA_029239365.1. Classification (GTDB taxonomy): domain Bacteria; phylum Bacillota; class Clostridia; order Lachnospirales; family Lachnospiraceae; genus Mobilitalea. The sequence continues at coordinate 3,997 of JAQZBA010000103.1, forward strand.
TTCGCTGCAAAAAGTAAATAATTACGGTCGAAACCTATATGACTTGGATTCCGTAGCCCCCACGCCACCATCTCTATCTCAGACCCATCCTGATTCGCTCTCAAGATACTTCCCGAAGCTTTTACAACACCTTTTCTTGTTTCATATGCCTGATTCTGTACTCCGAAGGGAGAAAAAGCTCCTGTATACACGTATTCTTCAGGGTTTGCTAAAATATTTTGCGTATCAAAATTCTGCCCATTTAGCATAATATAGCTTCCCGGTGAATCACACAAGAAAGGATGATTACGAATCCACAGATTATCAACCCCCACAACACCGGAATTAGTATCTGTCCCCTGTCCCCAATATATCTTCCCATCATTACCAAGGGCAACATTGCATCCACCAAATTCGCCATTACCGGGTAATCCCGCAATTAATGTACGTACGGAATGATCAGGCCTAATCACAGAAATATGACATTTATGGGATACATAAATATCTTCATTAATACTGCCTAACCCTCGAATCGGAGACACAAAACCATCTGCAACAAATTCGGCACGTCTATCCCTGATTCTGATGACTCTGGCCTGCCCTGTGATTAGTCCTGATTCTGCAATATACAAATCTCCCTCTTGGTTAAATATCATACAGCTTGGTTCATCCAGCCCACTGATATACACCTCTATCTTATAACCTGTAGGCAGAATGATATCATTAGGGTTCAGATATCTGGTAGACGTTTGCTGAGTCTGGCTATTAATATTAACTTTAATAGGTTCCCAATCGCTATAACACATATTTCACCTCATTTCTGCTTCGCAGCAGCATCATCAACTTTGAAAGAAATTAATAAGAATTTTCTATGGAATCACTATGTAGTTCTAAACACAGCTTCTATAATATATTCGTTTGTATTTGAATTAATTTCATTCTAACGGTCAAACGTTTATATTAAACAATGGTATGGTAATTAGGGAAAAAAAGAAAGGCAATACACTTCCTTCATACAGTGAGTATGATTGGGAAGCCTATTACCTTTCTTTCTATTGCTACTTAATAAGTCTATTAGATTCTATCTGTGAATAATATCCTGACCTGTTCGATCTGTTCTGCAGTCATCGTCAATTTTGGTGAATTGATATCCGCGGTGTCTCTATTCTCCACAATCAATACGGTTGCTTCTCTGTCCAAGGTGTGGGTATGCCAGGTACCTCTCTTAACATTATAAAGCTGTAAGGGTTTCATCGCAATGGCATCAATATCATTAATGTAATCACCCTTGCCTCCGGTAAATAAGGTACAATTTCCCTCCAGAAGGACAAACACCTCATCCGTTTCATTATGCTTCTGCATCGTAGCAAGATTCTGAATCTCCAGTTCCTCACAATACCTCAATATTGCGACTCTCCAAGCTTCGTAATCAATCATCGGCAGATAGCCTTCTCCTTGATAGGAGGTTACATCAATATACTCATTCTTCATAGATGCTGCCCTTATCCCTTTCCATCGACTTATAGATTATGCTTATATTAATTCCACAAGGATATTGTGTTTCTGATCAACGTCTAACGCTTCAATATCCTTTCTACTCAGGAAGCCCTGGCGATCCTTTGTTACATATTCAATGCCGTTCATCAGAACTCTTCCTAGTGCATAAGCTCCGTAATCCTTGCGAGCTTTATTCTCATAACAGATCATAAGCTTACGTCCTGCAAAGGTCAATTCAACTTCTGCACAGAGTTTATCGTCAAATTGCTCCAGCACAAGCTTAGGTTCAAATTGAAGATCACCCATACTACCCTTTACGCCGAACATCTCCGTTAAAACCGTTAATAACAACCAGCTTGCTGAGCCGGTAAGATAATGATATAAGCCTCTTCCGTTATCGCCAATATACTCAGGGATGCCGGGATAAATCCTACTCTTTTCGAAGTTACTGCAATGACGATATAAGGAGTTGATTGCTTTAAAGCCTTCCTTCACAAATCCCCTCTGATATAACGCATTGGCATACATCACTACCATATGAGAGAATACTGCGCCATTTTCCTTATGTCCATAGGCAAAGCCGAACATTCTTCCAAGATCATCCTTGATCTCCTTGAAATCAGTATTCAACTGATAGCCACCAATTGCTTCTTTATACAGGTAAGTATCCGCTGATTTCACAATTGCCTGGATCTGCTCATCGGAAGCAGTACCCGACATTATGGTAAAGACCTGACCGGTCAGCATCATTCTTACACCGTCTTCAAAATCTCCCTCAACTCTTCTTCCATGATTATCGTAATAGCTATTGTACCAGGAATGACCTCCCTGACTTTCGATCCATTCTGTGCTCTGTATATGATGGCGAATCCATGCCGCTTTATTCTTCAGATTCTCAGCCAGCTCCTCGCAAGAAATCTCAAAGCGCTCACCGGATAGGGTATTTCTACAACTATCACAGTATTTATGAAGCAGCATCTGCTTCTCACTCACATTGTCATAGAGCGTCTGATGATCTGTAAGTAACAATTCCAGCTCCTTGAAGAATGAAAGCTTCGTCATTCCTGACTCCTTTAACGCAAGTACCAGGTCTGCCATCTGCTCTAAATTGCTGCCAAAGACCGAGGTAAAGGCAACACTTTCGCCTCTGTCCTTCGCCATATCTAAGGCATCATTCCAATCCGCACCACGCAGGCGGATATGGTTATGCTCACCCACATCATAGAAGGCTGCCAGATGGGAGGTAAGCATGTGCTCCAGGATATTCCCCTGGTATTCCATTCCGCTTGCAAGCTTTACACGATTACCATCCTCGGGCTTCCATAGTAGATCTTTTTCTTCCCCTCTCACTGCCTGAGGATCTTTAAAATAATAATTCTCTTGCAATAAGATGCCTATATCGCCACTCTGCATGATATAAAGTCTTGTGGTTAGGAACGGCCATACGCCGTGATCCATCCATACTCTAGTGATATTATTCCTGTCTGCGATGAATTCACCTTGCTTTGTCCCAATGATGGTAGCATTGGTTCCGTCTACGCGGACGCCGCCAAAGTTACTAATCAGCATATCCTTCACACCCGAGGGATTCATAATCAAGAGTGCAAGACAATCCTGCCAAAGATCTCTCCAGCCACGGCCTCCTCTTCCATAATCATGATGGGGAAGGAAGGAACATCCATAGATTCTACGAAGAATGGGTTGAAAGTTAACCCAGTGCATCCAAGCATCAAAGTCCTTCGAACCCGTATGATAAGAGACATTGATCTTCTCCTCCCAATATGCTTTGGTAGCCTCTAGACTATCCATGCATGCCTGATGGGTTTTATAGTTCAAAGCAACCGCCTGGGTTTCTTCCTTTGAGGATCCATAACTCATAATGACAATATACGTCTTCGCTTCACCCGGCGACAGAGTAACTTCCGGAAAGCATATTCCCCCCAACGCTTCATAACCATTTCTGATTGCTCCGGCTTTCACAGGTTCTTCGTTCCTAATCAATGCTTTCGGACATTCAAAGGAGCCACCCTCGCCAATAAAATCTTCAACGACAGGATAGAAGCCAACAGGGGCTGCTCCTTCTGCGTCGCTTCCAAAGACACCGTAAACCACGGTATTCTTATGGTGTCCACGTTCATCAAAGGTCAGTGTTGGATTAAGTACTACACCGTAATCGGTTGTCTCAATTCTATGGAGCATAGAAGTTACATTACGATGATCTCTGACATTATCAGCCGATCTTCCATAGAGAGGAATCGCGGCTGTAGGAGCCACCTCATAAGAATCGGTACCCACATTGGTTAATGTAACCAGCATCAGTTCTACTGAGTCCTGCGAATAAGGCACGAAGGAAGTAATCTCTGATTTTATGTGATATTCCTTCGAGGTTCTTGTTACCTTATGCCACATAACTCCGGCCTCTAGTAAAGTCTCCTCCTTCTCACCGGTAAATAGCTTCGCCTCTTGCAGGGCTGATCTTCCTGTGGCCGACCATACCTTTGAATTAATCCTACACCAAAAATTACGAGAAGATTTGTTATTATGTAGATCTTCACTGCTGACCGGAGCCAATAGAAAGGTATTCTGTCCCATCTTACTATCACCGCCTAAGGTGGGTGTAACACTACTCATTACGCCACTTTCATTGGCAATCGGAAAATATAGATAGCTAGTTAGTTCCGGATTCTCGAGCCTGAATACTCCTTTGTCATTTAAGTAATGATAACCTTTCATTTACTTATCCCCTTCCGTTTATCATACAACTGCATTCCCCAACCCTGGCATAATGCAGTGTCAATCAATGTTTATTAATAACGAAGTAGCTTAATTCTTTTGATAAACCCTAACATGCTCAATCTCCATAATAAAGGGAAGCTCAGCGTCCTCCACTTCTCCACCCATGGAGCCACCGACCGCTATGTTAAGGATTAGATAAAAGGGCTGGTCGAAGGGCCAGGCAGCGACAGTCTGATCCTCTACATCATCACCTTTATGAAAGCGACAGGCACTCACACCATCCACATAGAACTCTACATATTCCGGCGTCCATTCCATATGATAATCGTGAAAGCCTTCGCTAACTCCCGGAAAGCCTTTGAAAACCGTGTATCTCTCGGTATCCTTCCTCGTATGATTATGCTTATCACTATGGAGACTGAAGAAGAGCTGATCCTGTTCCTTGCCCGCGTGTTCGATGATATCAATTTCACCACAGAGAGGCCAAGGGGTACCTGTCTTGATTGCATCGGACAGCATCCATACTGCGGGCCAGGAGCCCTTACCCTTCGGGAGCTTTACGCGAAATTCAAATAACCCGTATTGCCAGGACTGCCTTGCATAAGTAGTCATTCTGGTGGAGGTATATCCCCGTTCACCATCCTGTTCCTTAATTGCCTTAATTAATAATCTTCCTTCTTCCACCGATACATTGTCAGGTCGATTGGTATAAGCCTGCAGCTCTCTATTTGCCCATTGATGATTACCCAAATCGTAATTCCACCTGTCCGGATCCGGAGCACCCTCATAATCAAACTCATCGCTCCATACCAGATGATAATCCTTCCTTCTCAGCTCCATGCTTTGTATCCCCCTTAAAATTACTCCTGATTCCAGTCTTTTAGCGGTGCCACCTTGCACACCTTTCTATCATAAGTGAATAATCCATTTACTTCATCCTCAACATCGGATAGCTGGGTATAGACGACTGCGGATAGCCCTTCCTTCCAAAGCTTCTTAAGCTCCTCGTCGTAAAGCCTCTGATAGGCTCGATTAAGGTCTTCCTTGGACAAGAATATCTTGTAGCCATATACCTTCCAGGAGAAGGAGTGCTCTCCGATGTAACAGGCATAACCACCAATCTCAGAGAAGATGACTGCCCGCTTCTTCGGCTTTACCTTCAAAGGATGAAAGTAATTGTGAATGCTGCAGAAATCTCCTATTCCCTGATCAAACCATCCGCTGGCATGATCAATGAGTCTTGTGCTATCCAACTCATTGATTAGCGCATACGCCTCCTTGGCATCAAATTGCCCCCAACCCTCATTAAAGGGCACCCACACTATAATGGAGGGGCAGTTATACAGGGTCTCTATGGTCTGCCGGCATTCCCTACTCCACTCCTGCCTGCCTTCCATGCTTTCCCTTCCGAGAAGCTTATATTGTTTATCATTGATACGTCCTGCAAATGCGGGAAAGATCGTTGGTAGATAGCCGACCAGCAGCTGGTTATACTCTTCACCACCATTTACCATGTCCTGCCATACCAATATCCCTAACCGATCGCAATGATGATACCAGCGGAGCGGTTCAATCTTGATGTGCTTACGAAGCATGGTATAGCCTAACGCTTTTGCCTGAGTAATATCAAAAATCATCGCCTCATCACTTGGGGCGGTATAGAGACCATCCGGCCAATATCCTTGATCAAGAAGTCCCTTCTGAAAGTAGGGCTTCCCATTCAGTGCAATTCTTATTCGTCCTGCTTCATCCTTCAGAAGCTCTACGCTGCGCATGGCAAAATAGCTTTCTACACGGTCCTCACCGGAGATAATTTCCAGATCATATAAAAACGGTGTCTCCGGACTCCAGTAGATTACCTTCTCCAGTTTGATACTCAGTATAGCCTCTGAAGAGGATACTGTATGTATCGTCCTACCTTCTTCTTTAATCATAATCTGGTATTCAACCTTCTGATTTTGCTCCGTATAATCATCATTACGATGAAGCTGCAGATGGATCTCCCCCAGGTTCACGTCAGGAGTAAGCTTTATTCCGGTGATATAAGTATCAGGAACCCATTCACACCACACAGTCTGCCAGATGCCACTCTGTGCAGTATAGAACATTCCGCCACGACCCAGCTTTTGCTTGCCTCTACTATGATAGGAGGTATCGGATACATCCACTACCTTTACGGTAAGTAGATTCTCTCCTTCCATGATCTCTTTTGTTATATCGATGGAAAAGGGAAGATATCCTCCCAGATGCTCTGCCACCTTCTTATCATTGATCAATACTTCGCAGCTTTGATCGATAGCACCAAAATGAAGTAACAGTCTCTTTCTATTAGGAAGCATTTCTAACCTGAGGCTTCTCTGATACCATAACACTTCCTCCGGCCCTAGCTGTCGGTTCACTCCGGATAGGATACTCTCCGGAGAAAAGGGAACTAATATCTTGCCCTCGTATTCCTCCGGCTTACCCTTCTCCTTTGTGATACAATAATCCCAATAACCGTTTAATATAATATAATTATCTCTTCGTAGCTGAGGCCTGGGATATTCCTGAAGCACCTGCTCCGGATCCAGATTCTCTCCCCAGCTTGTATATAATTGATGATTCGCTGACAGCTGCTCTTCCTTAAAGAATAATGTTCGGACCGCATCCTTAAAGTTCATCAAAGCACCCCCGTAATATTATTAACTCAATTATATACTATTCTAATATACATCACAAGAATACTAGAACTTTGTAACAGTTCAGCCATTCGGAATTATTACGCAATATGATGGAGAAAGCTAGCTTTCGTTAGCATATTGTGTAATAATATGTAGGGCTGAACTGTTACAAAACTTTCGGATTGCGCTTTTACATCCCTT
>JAQZBA010000104.1 GCA_029239365.1 Herbinix sp.
TTTTTTATAATGTGCCACTCTTCTTTTAGGCTTTGTAGTTCATGATTCCACAAGTACTGCTCCGACGGTTCTATACCTGAAAGTCTGTTTACACCTTCTCCGTCATATGATATGATATTGTTAAATAATACTAGAAGGAGACAAGAATGACTATTATATATATCATAGGTGCAATTATGGTCGGAGCAACTATATATACTTACATTCGCTGCTTAGGTAAACCAAGTAAGAATTATAATAGTAGGACCGCAATTATTGAGGAAAAAGTGACTTCTATCGGTGGCAGTGTAGATAAAATTGAAACATCAAAATCAAGCTGCTATCCATATAATGACGAGATAAATCAAAATGACGGTTCTTATCATGTATTCTATAAGATTAATTATAAGTTAGACGGAGAGGCTAAGGAAGGTTGGGCAGTGCTTAAAATGCAGCAGTCTGTTGTCGGCCCCCTCGGAGCAGCAACAAACGAATGGATATGGAAGTTTGACTAATTACGGGGCATAGGAGAATGGAATTAATAGCAAAAAATAGAACAACTTTATAAAGTTGTTCTATTTTTATTTAAGTCTTCTTTCTTATCCTAATTATTCTATTACAAATATCTTGCCGTGATGGATTCTTTACAGTTCTTAAGGTCCGCAGGTGTGCCTTCAAAAAGAATCTCTCCACCTCTGCTGCCACCCTCTACGCCTACATCAACGACCCAGTCGGCACTCCGGATGATATCAAGGTTATGCTCAATAACAATAACCGTATTACCCTTATCAACTAGGCGGTCAATAATTCTCAAAATACTTGTAATATCCGACATATGGAGACCTGTGGTAGGCTCGTCCATGATATATATATTACCCTTTTTACTCAACTCTTTCGCAAGCTTTAGACGTTGACATTCGCCACCTGATAGTGTATCCAGTGGCTGCCCCAATGTCATATAGTGAAGACCGACATCCACAATATGCTTTAGTTTATTGATGATTTCTTTTTGCGTAAAGAATTCATCGGCCTCTGCTATTGTCATGGCAAGAACCTGCGCGATGGATTTGTCCTTATACTTGTACTCTAGAACCTCATTCTTAAACCTTTTGCCACCACATTCTTCACACATAGTTTCCACGGAATCCATGAAGGAAAGATCCGTTTCGATAAACCCGCGTCCTTTACATGCCTCACAAGCACCTTCCGAATTATAACTGAATAAGCCTGCACTAACTTTATTCTCTTCTGCAAATAATTTACGAATGTCATCCATAATTCCGGTGAACGTGGCTGGATTAGAGCGTAGGTTAGCACTTACTGCTGATTGATCAATAATTATGGCATCCTTATATTCCTTTGCAAAGACCCCGTTAACAAGCGTGGATTTACCGGAACCTGCAACACCTGTTACAACCGTGAATATCCCCTTGGGGATCCTCAGGCTAACGTTTTTCAGATTGTGTAGGTTACTCTTCTCTGTTTCATAGAAATCAGTACTAATTCTTGGCTTACTCTTAATTGGCAAGCTTCTTCCAAGGTATTCACCCGTTAGTGTATCGGAACTTAAAAGTTCCTGGTAGGCGCCTTCAAACATAACCCTACCACCGTTTATGCCTGCCTTTGGACCAACATCTACGATATGATCTGCTATCTTCATCACGTCCGGGTCATGCTCAACTACAATTACTGTATTGTCTTTATCCCTTAACTTAACTAATAATTCATTCAACCTATGGACATCTCTAGGGTGTAAGCCTATGCTTGGTTCATCAAAAATATAGATTACGTTCATCAGGCTGCTGGTTAGATGCTTAACCATCTTAACACGTTGAGATTCCCCACCGGATAAAGTAGAGGTCTCTCTATTAAGGCTTACATAATCCAGACCAATATGAATCAAATCATTCAATCGTTCGGACAAGTTATCTATAATCGGTTTTACATTTTTGTCCTCAATCTTCTGTACCAGCTCCAAAAGAGAATCTACTTGCATCGCGGTAAACTCTGCGATGGTATACCCCATAATCTTTGCTGATAATACCGTCTCATTATATCTTTTTCCACAGCAATCCTCACATTGTCCTTCTGTTGTATAGGGAGCAATCTTCTCTTTCGAAGCCTCTGATTTCTCGAATTGTGTCTTAACATTTTGCCTGATGAATCGCTCTACCAGCCCCAAATAAGTAGTATTAATGCCGTCCATTAGCGGGGATTTTATTTTTTCTTCTTTACAGAATACAAGCTTGTCGTATTCCTCTTTTGTATAATCCTTAATTTTTTTATCACAATCAAAAAAGCCTGTTGCGGCATAGGATTTCCAAAGCCAAGTTCCTACTTTTAAGCCGGGGAGTAAAATCGCACCCTCATTCAATGATTTGTCTTTATCTAAGGCCTTATCAAGATCCAAGGTAACAATCTTTCCAATGCCTTCGCAGGTCTTACACATTCCATTTGGATCATTAAAGGAAAAATAACCGGAGGGACCTATATGAGGCTGCCCGATGCGTGAAAACAATAATCGAATTAAAGGATCAATATCCGTAATGGTACCCAAGGTCGAACGGGAATTTCCACCAATTCTTTTTTGTTCCACAATGATCGCCAGTGATAAGTTCTTAATAGCATCCACATCAGGATGACGATACTTCGTCATAAACCCTTGGATGAATTTACTGAAGGTTTCATTCAACTGCCTTCCGGCTTCCTGTGCTATCGTATCAAATACGATGGACGATTTACCGGAACCCGATACTCCGGTAAAGATTGTAATCTGCCCCTTTGGTATCTTTAAATTGATATTCTTAAGATTATTTTCTCTTGCACCTATAATCTCAATAGATTCGTATCCCATATTCTCCTCCTTGTATATGCATGTATTACACTATAATATCACTAAATTATTGCCTTATTATCTACCTCTTATATAAACATATAGTTAGATTATACCATGAACAAAACATGTAATACAAAACTTTTCATGTTATCCAATCAATTTTTATTTCAATTCAGGATATATTTCGGCTTTGGTTGCATGCAGAACAAGGGGATGTTGCAGCACAATTAATCTCAAATAATTCTTGAAACTAATTGTGTTGCAGCATCCCCGTTATATTCAAACTACGGATTATGAGCTGTTTCTTCTTATCTCTTTCCTTATTATTCTGATATATTCTTCAACTTAAGAATTACTTCCATTAGATAATAATCACCATAGATGATACTTAAGTGTTTGTTTCCCCAGTAAGCTTCCGATCCATTGCGAAGCAGGTAATCCGTATCTGTGGTTACATCCAGTTCTTTTTCCACAAGTGCTTTCAATATTTTGATCGCAGCGCTTAGATATAGCTCCTTTTCATGGCTCGGAACTGCTTTAGCGATATCAATCAGACCGCTTGCTGCTATGGCTCCGGCTGTGGTATCGATATATACCGGCTCCTTGGGGCTTCTGAAATCCAGCAAGGGTATATAGCCCGTCTCACTGATACAAGTGATAAAATAATGTGCCACTTTCTTAGCTGCATCCAGATATCGTTGATCCTTCGTGTGATGATAAGCTTGGGCAAAGCCATTGATCGCCCAGCTTTGACCTCTTGACCAGGAGGAACCGACTTCATAGCCCTGTCCGCCTAAGGTCTCCAGCTTTTCCCCTGTCTCCGGGTTGTATACTACGATATGGTTGACTGACCCATCCGGTCGGATGAAGTTCTCCAAGGTCTTATCGGCATGGGCAATTGCAATCTCCTTATATCTGCTATATCCGGTTTCCTCAGACGCAAAGAAAAGTAAGGGTATATTCATCATAGAATCTATGATGGACCAGCCCTGTCTATCTGTTCCGTTCCATGCAATGATATACCCGCCCTTTATCGTAAAGCGTGAAGCCAGGTAATTGGCAGCCATTAAGGTTCTTGTCTTGGCTTTCTTGTTCCCTGTTAATTTATAATTCAACCCGCTGGACAGATACCACATGAAACCTACGTCGTGATGAATGCCCTCTTCGACCATGTGTAGTACTTCATCCATTCGATCTTCAATTTGATTCGCCAATGCAAGATACGCCTCATCTTTGGTTTCTTCATACAGCAGCATGAGCATTCCACCCCAGAAGCCATTGGTCCACCAGGAAGGATCTTCCGCAAACTTATCGACAAACACTCCGTCTTTCGTCGTATACGGTATTTTGATACCGCTACGTTTTACCACGACAGCCAGCTTGTCCTCCACCTGACTCCAGATCTCTTCCATCCATTTTATATCATTTTCATTTAATAAGCCCATCCTTACTACTCCTCCCTAATGCACTACTACTTCAACCTGTTTTGTTTCTTTATTAATTATAATATCTTTATTCCCAAATTGAAAGCACATCATAACATCTTGATTCCGGATCAAAGACGGTGGGTTACAGGGCAGAGTAGTATTCGTTGATCCGTATACTGCAGAGATCAACCAGTGCTCGCCTTTACCCACATTCTTCTTGAGAGTTGGTAGATAAGTTCTCGGATTGCATAGGTTCGTATTCGCCTCCGGCTGGATGCATATTGCTTCAGCTTCCTTCATTAGATCATAGATCGCGCTAATTCCTGTACCATCCTCATGGGATACCATAACCTGATGTCTATCCATAGCAATATGTGCCGCTACTGCTGCACTCCTTGATTCACACCCTACCGCAAAGCCTCCTTCCGCTAAGGTAAGCGGTCGTTCTGTCTCGATGTGATGAATACGCAGATGCCAGGGTAGCCCTGGGATTAGCCAGGTTGTAACCTTCACATCCTTCCAGGGATACCAACAGGAGACCAATTGGTCTTCCTCCATCTTCACTATATCACTGTTATGACGGACGCGGTAATATTCATCCTGTTCACTCAATGCCAGCATATTATCATAAGCTCCCTGTTCCAGCCCGTAAGCTCCCTTTGGAACACTGAAGCCAAAATGATTGGAATATACAAACTTCTCATATTTTGCTTCCATGTGCGCCGGTTCAAAGGCTGCATACTGCCCGGAGGTAAAAGCAGCAAAATGTCCCGGTACTTCGCGGCATACTATCATATGAGGATGCTTCTGCAAGACTTGTGCCTTCAGCTTGGGCAAAGGCTCTTCCTCTGATTGCCAGAAGGGATGCGTCTCATCTAAGGCTAGCACAAGGAATGTCTTCATAGCCCAATAGGTTGATCCGGCGGCATTGTAGCCCTCCGCCATTAATAGGTTCTCGTAGCTATATCCGATGCTCAGCATACCCTCGCTATCAAAGATGTCCTGCTTAAACCAATTTCGTAGATGTCGAAGCACAAGTCCTTTCATGACACCCCAAGAAAACACTTCCACATCAGCATAGGCCAGAGCACTCCAGAAAGCAGCTTGTGCAAAACGATAGGTCAGACTACGTCCGAAGGGAAGAGCATCACCCTCTTCACCGAACCAGTAGATGAACTCCTGTGCGAAGGTTTTCCCACGTTCGATTAATCGCAAGGAACGCTGTGGGTCTTCTTCCCTCATAATTTTGCTATAGATCAATCCGTAAAAATGCATCGCAAAGGATACATAATAGTCTCTCTGTTCCCCTAACCCATCCGAATACCAGCCCTCTGATAGGTAAAAGCTCTCTAGAATAACCAATTCGTCCTCGAGGCGCTTCGGGTCATATTCTGCTCCTACTTTCTTCAGCCCTAGATTCACCATTACGATGAAAAAGCGCCAATTATTGTCCGGTAGGTTTCTCTTATTAATCTGATTCATCCAAGCTGCGAAGTTCTGTCTCTCCTTCGCGGAGAGCGGTTCCCATAGCTTCTCCGGGGATAAGGCGAGAGCCAGTCCCAGGGAGGCCACTTCAACCATCTTCTGATCAGAGTGACCAATATCACCCCAATAATACTCACTGTCCGGATCCGTACCATAACGAACCGCCTCCTGATACCTTAACCAGTAATCAGAAGACAGACCGCCAACGGTTGCCGGTATCAATCCCCACAGAGGCCTTAATAGCCCTTCCATTGCCGCTGTTCTTGAATTTGTTCGTGAGCCTGTATGTCCATAGGATAATTGAGTGTTCTTCTTATCATAATACTTTTCTATCGGTTCCAGGAGCTGGCAGAATGCCTTCATAAGCGCATTCCGATCCTCCAGTGTATTCATTTGAATCGGTAACTTCATTGCCCGTTTTTCTTCCTTTCTGATCCTACTATTATCCCTTGATTGCACCAATCATAACCCCTTTTGCAAAGTATCTCTGTAGGAAAGGGTAGATTGAAAGTATTGGGACAGTAGCTACAACAATCGTGGCAAATTTGATGCTTTCTGCAATTACCGCTACATCAGCACCACTTGTGCCCTGTGTCATGGATGATACATCATTGCTAATCAGGATTTCTCTCAATACCAGCTGAAGCGGGAAAAGTGACCTGTTACGCAAGAATACGGATGCCCAGAACCAACCGTTCCAGATACCTACTCCATAGTATAAGAGCATAACCGCAATCACGGCTTTGCTAAGAGGCATTACAATCCTTGCATAGATAGCGAAGTGACTGGCTCCGTCAAGCTTTGCAGATTCCTCTAAGGAATCCGGAATTGCGGCGAAGGAGGTTCTCATAATAATAAGATTATAGGCACTGACTACAAATGGCAGAATCAGTGAGAACAAATTATTAATCAAATTAAGATCCTTGATTAGTAAATAGAAAGGAATAATTCCTCCTTGAAAAAACATCGTAAAAGTAATAAAGAACATAATCGGGTTCTTTAGTGCAAATTTCTTCCTAGACAGAACATACGCTCCTAAGGATGTCATAAAGATCTGCAGACTGATGCCCACTATCAATACAAACATAGTATTACGATACCCTTTTAATATATTGGGATTCGTAAATACAGCCTTAAAAGCATCCAGGGTTGGGTTCCCTGCCGGCCATAGTAGAAGACCCTTATGTGAAGTCAGGGCAATTCCCTCGCTGAAGGAAGCCATCACAACATGAACCATCGGGTAAACCGTTACAATCATAAGCAATATTAAAAAAATTGTATTAAAACCTTGAAAGACCTTATAGCTCATGGAGGTCTTTATTCTTCTTTTTATTGTGTCTCTTTTACTCACTTTCAGGCCTCCTTACCATAGACTTGTTTTGCTGATTCTTTTACTTAGCTTATTAGCAACTACCAGCAGAATAAAATTCATCACTGAGTTGAACAAACCGACTGCCGTACTATAACTATAATTCATATCCAAGAGTCCGGATCGATACACATAAGAAGAGATTACATCGGATACTTCATAGGTAGATGGATTATACATCAGAATGATCTTCTCAAAACCAACAGTAAATAAACTACCCATCCTTAAAATAAATAATATTATAATAGTGCTTGCAATACTGGGTAAGGTGATATGTAGCGTCTGCTTCCACCGATTGGCTCCATCCATACGTGCAGCCTCGTAGAGCTGTTCATCAATACCGGAAAGTGCTGCCAGATAGATAATCGAATTCCATCCAACCGTCTGCCAGATCTCACTAATGATATAGAGTGGTCGAAAGGCCTCCGGTTTTTGTAGAAGAGGAAACCGATCCATCCCGAAGAATGCGAAAACATCATTCACCAAGCCTGTTGAAATGGTAAATTCCTTTAGCAGTCCGATAATAACTACCAAGGAAATAAAATGAGGCAAGTAAGTAACGGTTTGAACCAAGTTTTTAAACCACTTTACACGTACTTCATTGAGTAGCAGCGCTAATATAATAGGAGCCGGAAACCCAAAAATCAAGGAATAGACACTGATAACCAGTGTATTTTTCAGCACCCTCACAAAATAGATTCCATCAAAAAATCGAAAAAAGTGTGTGAAACCGACCCAATCACTCCCAAGGATTCCTTTGGCCGGTGAAAATTGCTTAAAGGCAATTGCCGCTCCATACATAGGAATATACATAAATATAAAGAAGTAAATCACGACGGGGAGAATCATAATATATAGCTCTTTATTGCGTTTCCACTCTTCTTTCACCTTTTGAATTAAAGTTGTTCCTTTTTTATTTGCTGATACATTCAAGTAATTCACTCCTTCTTAAAATTAAGGGATGCATTACACATCCCTTAATCGCAATAATCTAAATTAATTTTTAGTTACTATCTGTTTTTGAAACGCTCTAATGCTGCTTCATAGATTTCTATCGCACGGTCAATACCCATATCCTTGATGTTTTGAACATAAGTATCATAGGAGTCCAAATCTTCAATTCCCATGATGTATTTCACTTGCATCTCATCACGGTAGGTAAGGATTGTATTCATAATCATTGCTAATTCTTCACTTTCCTCCGGCGTTGCAGTTACCTTAGGCATACGATATTTGTCCACATTGGAGATTGACCAAAGTGCATTTGCCTCTTTTTGCTGCGGGTAAGTATATCCATATTGCTCAATATACTCTTTTCTCTGAACAAATGGTCCGTAATAATTAGAACGAGCATACATTGCCATCGCTTCTACCACGGTAAGGTCCGGATTCTTCAGAATTGTATCGGTATAAGTCGGGTACTCATCCTTCATCTCGTAAGATTCACCTTCAATACCAAAGTTATAGAGTTTCTTACCTTCCTCTGAATAACCATAATCTAGATATCTCATCGCTGCTTCGACATCTTCACAGGCAGTTGAGATGAACGTATCACCCATAGAACCGTTGATTGCAACATCCTTCTGTGAAAACATAGGGATATCACCTTTAATTTCAACCGGATTCTTAACTCCAACAAAATTATAGTCGTCATTGCCTACAGTAGCTGCAATCCAGGTACCCATACGGGATGCCATGAAGCCCATACTTGCTCCGGACTCACCAGTTGTCAGCTTAGCAGCAACCTGTTCTCTATTCACTGTCTCAATATCTGCATCCAACAAACCTTCCTCATACCAGGTATTGAAGGTTTCTAAGAACTTCTTGTAACCTGGCTGAATGGATCCGTATTGAATTTTACCCTGTTCGTCTAAATAGAAATCTTCTGCGATACCAAAAGCACCAACGAACGGTGATCCATTGCCATCGGATAACATCCAAGGCTCATAAGTTAACGGAGCAGTTGCTCCCTTTTCGTTTTTAAATCGTGTCAGCATTGTATGCCATTCATCCATTGTCTCTGGATATTCTAATCCCAGATCCTCAAGCCACTTTCCATTGACAACAGGACCAAAGAAAACCATTAAAGATGCGTCTCCTCGAATAAATGGGAAGCTGTAATATTTACCGGTATCTGTTTTAGCCAGCTTAGCCAGATCAGGATTGTCCTGATAAAACTTATATAAATTAGGTGCATATTCCTGCAGTTTATCTGTCAAATCAACAATAACTCCGTCCGAGATCGCTTTCTCAGGACCACCCGGATACTCTGCTAATATGTTGTACTCAAAGATATCCGGCAATTCTCCGGAAGCAACCATTAAGTTAAACTGCTCCTTTGCTTGATTTGCCACTGGATGTTCATAGGTAATCTTTGCACCGGTTGCTTTCTCCAGTGCGGTAGAAAATGGTGCTTCACTCATATTCGTAACTACCTGATTAATATTCGCAACCAGCTCCATCCAATAGGAAAACTCCTTCGCTTCCATAGGATAAGTAAATTCTTCCTGAGTTGTTTCATTTGTTGTTGGTGCTGCTGTAACCCCTCCACTTACATTTTCCGGTGTTTTACTCTCTTCTGTTTTCGCGCCACATCCTACTACTGAAAACGCTAGAACGAAGACTAAAAACAATGCAACAAACTTTTTCATCTTTTTCCTCCTTAAGATTTTGTTGTATTCGTATTAAATACAAATCTGATGTTACTGCTTGTTGCTCTGTTTGTATATGAACATATCCCCATATCGATATGCCAAACCTGCCTATTTTACTGGTTTTGCGAAATTGTTCATTGTCACGAATTGTTCATTTTACAGGGTAGTGGAGAACGTTAGCGCATCATTTATATTTTATTTGTACTCTTATATTGCCCGGGGGTAATTCCGGTTTGTTTTTTAAAGAATCGAATGAAAGCATTGCAATATAAGTATCCTACCTTTTCTGAGATTTCATTGACACTGAGGTTTGACTCCGTTAATAGTTTTTTGGAGGCTTCAATCCTTGCCAAATTAATCGCATGTAAGATGGAATCACCCGTTTCCTTCTTATATAGCTTAGACAAATAGGTGGGTGTCATATTGAATACCTCACCCAGCTTTGACACATTCAGATCCGCATCCGAATAATTCTCTTCGATATACGCGCTAATCTCTTCCCCAATATGGCTCTTTTTGTTCTGATGCAAATGATTGGCATTATAACTGCATACGATTTCAACAATATCTACGATAATCATCTTCATCTCCTCGATATCATCTGCCACCAGCATATGTCGTATCGGATCCTGCTCATTTATCATTTCACTGACAGCTTCATCACTGGTGGATTTGATAACTGCACCCATCAAGTCAAAAAGGAGACATTGTAGATATCCAAGCTTTATGGATTGATTTTTGAGATTTTTGTCGATCACTTCTTCTATAACAGACAATGCCTGTAATGAATCTCCAATTTTAATATAGTGAATTAAACGGAATTCAAATTCCGCACTAAATTCGTATTGCGAGCCAAGCTTCTCAAGATCCTGTGTATAGATGATTCTGCTGTTCTCCAAGATACTGGCATGTCCAATCGCTTCCAGACTTTCTCTGTAGGCATCAGCAATGCTGACAAATGGATGTTCCTTACTGACACCAATGACACAGTCCAGATCATATTTGTCATTGACCATATTCAGCGCAGTACTCAATTGATTCTCAAGCTCTGCGATGGGAATACTGGTTGAGTCAATACTTAGGATGAAGGCAAGCCGTGTCTCCATTTCAACTACCTGGCAGTTGAAATAATTAGATAAGATCTCTTCGAATATATTATGCACAATAAATTGTGATAACATAATCTGTTGTTGTTCCTCATCGTCAATGGAGATTTCAATTAAGAGAATTTGAAATCCTTCCTCATTGATATAAATATCATATTTTTCACATTGATATTGAAT
>JAQZBA010000105.1 GCA_029239365.1 Herbinix sp.
GAGACGCTTTCGCTTAGTTGCATTACGTAGCGGTACATAAGGTTCTAAAGGACAGAACCTAAGTACCGACGAATGCAAATACTCCGATTTGAAAATCATTAATCGATCTTATTCTGCACATTGCTGGTTGGGTGTGAACAGTAACTAATACTGGAGGCTAGCATGAAAAAAAGAAAGCTGTTATATGTGTCAGCAGAGATTTCACCCTATGCCAACGCCGGAGGGTTAGGAGAGGTGGGGAGAAGTTTTCCTAAAGCACTGATGGAGAGCGGCGATTATGAGGTACGACAGGTCATGCCCTATCATCAATCGGTAGTGGGTGAGATGAAATATCTTACCGATTATCCGGTTGCAATGGAGCAGGGCTTCGAAACCTGTGTTGTCAAGACGGATCCCAGGAATAAGGATATTGTAACCTATTTTATTACGAATGATAGGTATTTCCACCGCGATAACCTATATGGTTATGAGGATGATGGTATACGGTATTTCTTTTTCTGTAAGGCGGTATTGGAGCTTATCAAGAAGCTTAACTTTATGCCGGATATCGTTCATACCAACGACTGGCATACCGGTATGCTGCCCTTATTGATTAAGAAGGAATTGCCGCAGATAAAGACAGTTTATACGATCCATAATATCTCTTATCAAGGTTATATTCCGGTTTCTTACCTATCTGGACTTCTTAACATTAAGGAACAATATGCTCTCGGTTGGCCGGAATGGTTGAATTTTATGAGAGCAGGAATTCTATATTCGGATCTTCTCACCACAGTGAGTCCCGGATACTGTGAAGAGATGAAGCGTCCCGAGCAGGGTTGTGGCATGACACCGCTACTTGAGAAGAGAGTCGAGCCAATGGTTGGAATCCTGAACGGTATCGATATAGGTAATTATGATCCCATGAGAGCAGAGGAACTGATCTATCCATATAATGCTCTGCAACCGGAGGATAAACGTAAGAACCGAACCTGGTTACGGGAGCATTATAAGCTGCCGGAGGATGAGCGGCCTCTTGTCGCCATGATAACCCGGTTGGATTATTCGAAAGGGATTGATATCTTACTGAAGGCAATTAGTTTCTTTGACTTCACAAAGTTCCAATTGATGATCCTTGGTTCCGGTAATCCATATTACCAAGGGTTGTTAGCGAGTATTACCACCGGATATCCGGAGAGCATCGCAGTGGATTTTGGGTATACTGCTGATATAGCGAAGAAGATCTATGCAGGTGCGGACATGTATCTTATGCCGTCACTCTTCGAACCTTGCGGACTTGGCCAGCTCTATGCTATGCGTTATGGAACCGTACCTATCGTCAATCCGGTTGGTGGGCTGGGGGATACGGTTATAGATGATAAGGATCAGCCGGAGAAATCCAATGGCTTCTATATGAGAGAATGGAGCGGACAAGCACTGAATGAGGCATTAAACAGGGCACTGGACTCATATCAGACCTCAGCTTGGAAGCAGTATATCAGGAATTGCATGACCTTTGATTCCTCCTGGAAGCGTAGTATTAATGAATATAAGCTTAATTATGAAGCGATGTTCTATAGAGAGCCAGAGTCCTCAGGAGATAAAGAAGGAATTGCTAAGAAGGAAAGAAAAGTGGGAGCCCAGAGAACCCAAATATAAGAAATTAATGCTATCAGTGTAAAGAAAAAGCAGCTTCATACGGTAAAAGTTTCAGATCATATTTGCTCATAAAAGAATGTCACCTCTGCCTTTCTTATAGGCAAAAGTGACATTCTTTTTTAATAGATCATCAAGTGATCAATGTTTTAATTATTAGTTGGTTTTGTACATACCTTTACTCTGCATGTAGGCAAAGATGGCTTCGCCATGTTTTTGTTCTTCTTTTTGAATGTGGTTTAAGACATCACGGACAGAAGCATCCTTGAATTCGAAGATGGCTGTATCATACGCTCCGGATACATATTTCTCCGTCATCAGCATATCAGTACAAAGATCCTTATCGGAAGCATTGAAGCCAGAGTTAGCCATATTTTTGTTATCCACGGTCCATTGCTGCGAGGTTACGGATTGACCGGAGCTGCTTTGCCCACCGGAGGAACTTCCCTGGCCACCTTGTCCCATGGCAGGTACCTTACCGGTTAATAATTGATTGATTGTCTGAAGATGCTCCTCTTCTATCTTGCCATTACTGCGAAAGACTCCTTTGAGCTCAGCATCACAGGCTAGATTTGCATAGTTCTCATATTTTAGAATACATTGTTCTTCGTGGTTTTTGGAATCTTCAAGTAAGTATTTTTCTTTTGTTGTCAGTTTAACATTCGATATCATTCAAATCACCTCCATAGTTTATTGTTTTCATTAATTCAGATAATATCCATACGAATGGGAGTTCATAGGGATTAATTTGTATTAAAATATTTTTTGACGTATTAGCATTTTTCTGTTAACATTAGAGACAATATAATGCATAATTTCAAAAATGTACCTTATTATTACCGTAAATAAAAGACCATTTCTAGTGGGGGAATGCCTTGATTCACGGTATATTAGAATACTTTTCTTTGGAATTGAAATGACCTAGTTAAGCCTGTTTTTGTTGTAGGGAGGTGGAATTTTATGTATGAGAGTGACTTGCAAGAGGTAATTAGCAAACTTAATATAATAATTGGTGCCTACGACAAGGTTCGAATAGTAGATCCGGTTAACAAGCAGGTTATTAATCTGCGGGATAACGGTACGGAGGGTGCACCTGAGCAATGCTTCGCTTTTTGGAAGAAGGGGCAGGTATGTGAGAATTGTATCTCGATGAAAGCTTATCGCGAGAACGATACCTTCATTAAGATGGAGTATTCTGAAGAGGATATCTATCTGGTTACTGCTTTTCCGATTGAGCTTACTAACCGGACTGTGGTATTGGAGCTCATGAAGAAAGCTACGGATAACATCAGCATCAATGTAAATGGTGATGATGCGAGTAGTAACTTCAATGCCTTACTCAACAATCTTAATAATAGAGCGATCAAAGATTCGCTAACAGGAATCTATAACAGAAGATATATCAATGAGAAGCTTCCTCTGGATTTAATAAATGCTAGTTTATCTGATAGTAGCATCTCAGTTATTATGGTTGATATTGACTTCTTTAAAAATGTGAATGATACATATGGACATCTGATAGGCGACTGTACCTTGAAAAGTATTGCTAACACCCTGAATCGAAATTTGAAAAGAGATAATGACTGGGTTGCAAGATACGGCGGGGAAGAATTCTTGATCTGTCTGCCTGGTGCACATCTTGAAAATGCCAAGGAAATGGCTGAACTCATTCGTAAGAAAGTGGAAAGTACTCCGATTGATTGCGGTGATCTAGAGTTTTTTGTCACAGCAAGCTTTGGAGTAAGTTCTGTGACACCGAAGTCCGGTGCTTCTATAACATTACTAATTGAAGAAGCAGATAAGAAATTATATGAAGCTAAGCGAAATGGAAGAAATCGTGTTGAGGCTTAACCGACCTGTTGAATATGCATTGTTTCGGAGGTCAAAAGCTAACGTAATAATATGATTTCGTCAATTTGCACAATTTGATATTATGATTGCGTGATACAGAACAAAATTCGTTCGCAACACGCTTTCGCTTGGATGAAGTACGTAGTAACGACTTCATACAGTTGCTCATCGAACTATATTCTGCATCACGCTAAAGCCGAGGTGTAGATGTGCAAATTGACGAATGTAAGCTACTGGTATGGCTTTTGACACCCTAACATGCATACATATTTATTGTTTTACTTCTGGAACAGCTTATGTCACTTAAGCTGTTCCCTTTCATAGGTGATCTCAAGATCTGGCTGATATCCCTTATCCATCTTGTGTCTAGCCTTACGGTTTGCCACGCTGTCGAATACGATGGAGAAATCATAATCCTCTGGATACATTTCTGATGCCGCTACCTTCAATTGAAGTCGTTTGTGGTTAACGAATTCCTTCTTCTTCTGAATCTGAACTCCAACTTCGCCCTTCTCATCCGCTGATCGGAATACAATACCAATCTTTTTCTGAGGATATACTACTACACTGTCACCGATATGAAAGCGCTGACTTCGGATGCCTACCGGTTTGGGTTCCTGATGCTTCTCAATATGAGAGATGACTATCGGAGGCGCGGCTATATCACCCGGTTCATCCATTACGTTCTCTATGAAATTCCGATCAATACTCTTGTGTGTTTTTTCATTATCATTGCAATAAGCTTCCTGATAAGCGCGTTCTAGCATATGCTTTGGCAGACCCAACCGTTTTGCGATATAGAGAGCACAGCTTTCTCCTGCTTCACCGATCTCTAGACGGTATAGAGGCTTTAAGCTCTCTCGGTCGAAGGCCATCTTCGCGTTGACTAGTCCTTCCGTCTTATTCGCATATTCCTTAACCTCAGGATAATGGGTAGTAGCAACAAACAGGCACCCTTTGTGCATTAACTCCTCCAGAATCGCGATTGCAATGCCCATTCCTTCTGCCGGATCAGTACCGGAACCAAGTTCATCGAGAAGAATCAGACTTTCCCTGTCAGCATAGGTTAAGATGTTGATAATATTTGTGATATGGGAGGAGAAGGTGGATAAGTTCTCCGTTATACTCTGCCCATCGCCAATATCACATAGGACTAAGTTGTTCATACATAGCTTAGCCTCTTCACAAGGAACATGCAGACCACTCTGTGCCATAAGCTGTAGTAAGCCTACGGTCTTTAACGCAACAGTCTTGCCGCCGGTATTAGGTCCGGTGATGACTATTCCTGAGGTTCCGTTACCTAATTCAAAATTGAGAGGAATGCATTCGGAGGGCTTAATCAAGGGGTGGCGTCCATTATCAAGCTTGATATACCGGTCTGTATTAATTATCGCCGGAATAGCTTTCATATCAAGACTTAGCTTAGCTTTTGCGAAAATAACATCCAAGGTTTCCATAGCCTCCTTGTTAAGCCTTACCTGGAAGGCATTCTCGCCGACCAGTGCGGAGAGGACATAGAGAATTCGGCGTTCCTCATTACTTTCTGTAATCTCCTGGATGGATAATTCCTCTTTCAGTTTTGCAACTGCTGTTGGCTCGATGAAATAAGTGGAGCCACTGGAGGAGATGTCTAGAACAGAACCACTAACCATGTGCTTATATTCCTTCTTAACGGGTAATACAAAATGTCCGTTGCGTGTAGCTACATAACCTTCCATAAACCATTCTTTCTTGCTGCGTAGCGTAGCCTCTAGCTTAGTCTTCATCTCCGTACGGATTTGTTCCATCTTACGGCGAATATCCTTTAATTCCTTCGAAGCACTGTCTTCAATTGCATTATTTCTTATGGTGCTATCTATCTCGCTTGATAATTCGGAAAGCTCATGGATAGAGCCACCGTAGCCTGCAATATCGACACCTAAGGACTCTGCACGTTTTAGAAAGCCCTTCATACGCTTACAGGCATTGATGAAGAGACCAATCTGCGTTAGCTGTTCCGGTATCAACATAGCGCCCTTCTCTGCAAGCTCCAGTAGCATTTCAATATCCTTCATCACTGCCAGGGGAGGAGAGCCGATGTGGTCCAATATCTTACGACCCTCTGTAGTGTCTTTGATTTTTGCTTTCACATCACGTTCACTAAGATAGGGTCTTAATTCCAACAGTTTTTGTTTTGCACGCTCCGAAATGGCGTATTCGCTTAACATCTCCAATATTTTATTAAATTCTAATGCTTTCATTGATTTTTCTATCATTATAATATCCATACCTTTCTTATAGCTTCCTAAGATTATAAAAAACCCACAGAGATTCCTACCAATACAGATGGGTAGAATACTCCCTGTGGGCTTAATGTCTTACTGTGGCTAGGTTAATTGCCAACGGAATATAATAGAAAAGGCATAACGGATTAGACCGATTATGCCTTGATTAACGTGAGTACACGTAGAAAAAAGTATGGCAAAGCCAACCGTTTTCTTCTATTACAAGACAGTTTTGAGTATTTACTGCAAAGGTAGAAAGCTGGGTACAACAAACAAGATGAATTGATAAATCAATTCACTTGATATGAATAAAAAGTATACAACGAGTGTACCCGAACCTATTTAATTCAGTGCTATTTAGCACAAACCTCATTTACAGATAATACCGACATCAAAACCGTCCTTTCAAAATCAATTTTTATTATAATTAATATTTACATGTGCATTGTAGCATATGGCAGCGGAAGTTGTAAAGGGATAATTTGTGTCTATTTCATGGAATCGATGGTCTGCTGTATCGCATTATCCATCATTTCGCGGGTCATCATCGCAGGTGCATAGCCGTAGATATTACCTTCCGTATCGATGAAGAAGGTGGTTGGAAAGGCAGAGATATAATAATTGGAGAGAATCTCACCGGTCTCGTCGAATACTACGGGAAAGGTGTAATTATTCTCCTCCAGAAAGTCTATCACTTCCTCCTTAGATACATCGCTGTTATTCGGATACTCGGTACTTGCCGGATTAGCTACTCCAATTACAATAATATCACCCTGATTCTTGCCTGACTCCTGATACAGAGCTTCAATATCAGGCATCTCCTTCTTGCAGGGGGGACACCAGGTTGCCCAGAAGTTTAAGAAAACCACCTTGCCCTTGTAATCGGAAAGGGTATGTTCATTCCCATATTGGTCTAGGAGAGTGAAATCAAAGGCAGGAATAATCTCTTTCTCAGGGTTTTGTCCGGTCGTGACATCGGAGCTACCGGAGGAGTCCTCAGCGGTAACATTGCCATTGTCTGAAGCATCTTCCGAAGAGGTATTATTGCTACCATCTTCTGCATCTGGTTCATCAATTACCTCATCCGTGGTGTCTTTTTGATTACTTTGTGAGGATTGGGGGGCAAAACGGTTCACATAAGCCGAGATACCATTCATCCATCCGGTAAAGGTCATGATACCGATGATAATAAGTAGAACACCTCCCGCTTTCACGGTGTATTTTAATAGTTTCTGATGCTTTTTTAAGAAATTTAAGACCTGCGTAGTGAATAAGCCCAGTAGCAGGAAGGGTATGACAAAACCGAGGGCATACACCAGCACTAAGAGATTACCCTGGAGTGAGTTTGAGCTGGAAGAGGCCATAATCAGTACGGAGGATAAAGCAGGTCCAATGCAGGGGGTCCATGCAAAGCTGAAGGTAAAGCCCATGAGAAAGGCAACCAATGGATTCATCTTACGTTCTCCGATGCTGAGATGAAATCTACGCTCTTTTTGTAAGAACTTCAGCTCCAAGAAACCGACCTGTACCAGACCTAATAATATAATCAGGATTCCGCCAATTCGTGTAAAGAGCATCTGATTTGTCTTGAAAAAGGTTCCTAGAGCAGTAAAGGACATGCCCAGGATAAAAAAGGCTGAGGATATTCCGAGAACGAAGAAGACAGTTTGCAGGAATACCTTGTTGCGCTGATATACGATGGAACCATCCTCTAGTGTCTGCTTTGCATTTCCCGCGAGATAGCTCATATAAACCGGAATCAATGGGATGACGCAGGGAGAGAAGAAGGAGAGAACACCTTCCATAAATACAAGTATAAAACTAACATTGCCGGTTAAGAAATCAATTCCCATAGTACCTCCTAATTATCTTATAGCTCAACAGCTCCGATCGCTTACAATCAAGCAAGCTTGTTGTAAGCTCACTACACTTTGTTATATCCTGAATGAAAAGCCATTCAGGATCTTTAGCTCCGATCGCTTACAAGCAAGCTTGTTGTAAGCTCACTACACTTTAATTATATTCCGGATTAGTTATTCAATGTATTGGTTACAATTAATACTCATTTATATTGTTATTATAGATTAGTAACTTGATAAAATCAATTCACTTTATTCTAATATTCGGCTATCACGAAAATTTTCGTAATTCATCGAGCAGGGAAAGGTATAGAATGGTTGATTTGTCGGGATTCATTATTGTCTCGGGAAGAATAATAAGATAGAACATTGAATTATTCCAATGAAAATAATATGATATTATGGATAAGTTGGAAATTGTATTAATATGAGCTAAAAAGTGGAAACTTTGGACTGGAGGTAACAATGGAGGTAAATTCTAAGTATCAGCATCGAAAAGCACAGAAAACCTTGACGGTAATGCGGGAGGATGGGACCATTCTAAAAAACACCCCAATCACCGTTAATCAGACAAGACATAAGTTTCTGTTTGGCTGTGGAGCTTTTGACACAGTACCCTTAGCAAATGGTGAGCTGCAGAGTGAAGAAAAAGCAGCGATGGAGGATCGTTTCCAAAAATGGCTGGCATTATTTAATGCCGGTACTCTTCCTTTCTATTGGGGAACCTTTGAAGCGGAGGAAGGAAAACCTCAGACCATAGCTCTTATGGAGGCAGCCAAATGGTTAAAGGAACGTGGGGTAATCGTTAAGGGTCATCCGCTCTGTTGGCACTCAGTTACGGCTCCCTGGCTCTTGAACAAAAGTAATGATGAGATATTAAGAACGCAGCTTAACCGCATTCAGAGGGATGTTGCTGACTTTAAAGGACATATTGATATGTGGGATGTAATTAATGAAGTAGTAATCATGCCAATCTTTGATAAATATGATAATGGTATTACTCGCATCTGCAAGGATTTAGGTCGCATCCGAACTATAAAGGAGATGTTTGCAGCCTCGAGAAAAGCGAATCCGGAGGCTACTTTATTAATTAATGATTTTAATACCTCCATATCCTATGAGATATTGATTGAGGGATGTCTTGAAGCAGGAATCCAGATTGATGCGATAGGAATTCAATCCCACCAACACCAGGGTTATTGGGGGCAGGAGAAGCTTCAAAGTGTATTAGAGCGCTTTTCAAGATTTGGACTACCCATTCATTTTACCGAGAATACGTTAATCTCCGGTAATCTAATGCCACCCGAGATAGACGATTTGAATGATTTTCAAGTAAAGGATTGGCCGACTACCCCTCAGGGAGAGGAACGTCAGGCCAGGGATGTAACGCAGATGTATCAGACTTTATTCGAACATCCTCTGGTAGAATCTGTTACAACCTGGAGTATTGTAGATGGCAAATGGTTGAAGGCTCCGGCAGGCTTACTACGTGCGGATAATTCCTGTAAACCGGCCTATGATGAGCTTCTAAAGCTAGTTAAGCAGGATTGGTGGACGACGATGAACCTAGTAACCGATGAGGAGGGTAAGGTTACCTTTACCGGATATATGGGTGATTATATGTTGCAAAACGGGAATGAAAAGGCAAGCTTTGTGCTGGATAAAACCAATACAGAGGAAATGCTGCTTCTGAAGTAATCAGCATGAAAAGAAATAGATTAACGCTCTTTCGTTGGATCAGGAAGTCTTCGTCTAAAGGAAGCTGAGTCTGATTCGATGTTTGACAAAATACTTAAAAAATGGTAATATAGGTTAGAATACTTAAAAAATTTGAAATATATCATTGATGTAGGAGATGTAATGATGTTGGAGAAAGAATTCGAAAAATTATATTTTAAATTTAGAAATAATTATTGCAAAAATCTTTTTTCCGGTGTGGATGAAGATAAAGACAGCTTAAGCCCCACAGAGTCCTATTGCGTAGAGGTGATATTTCTTATGAACCGCCCTACTGTTCACCAATTTGCAAACTATGTGAATATATCTCAGCCCAATGCAACCTATCGCATTAGTAACTTGGTTAGCAAAGGCTATGTTAGAAAAGTACTGTCCGAAGATGACCGAAGAGAATATTTCTTAGAGGTTACTGATAAATTTTCAAAGAATTATGGCATGAACGCTTCCTTTAATACGCAGCTAATGACTGGTATCCGTGAGAAGTTCTCACAGGAGGAAATTGTACAGTTAGAAAAATTCATGAAAAAGCTGAATGGAATCATGTCTTAATACGGAAAGGAATTGTATGGGAATAAGAATAATTACAGACTCAACCTCGGATATCAGTGCAGCACAAGCGAAAGAGCTTGGAGTAACAATCATACCTCTGAAAGTAATATTTGGGGACAAAGAATTCAAAGAGGGAATCGACATCACGATGGAAGGCTTCTATGATAAGCTGGTGCATGCAGAGAAGCTGCCTACCACCTCTCAACCCTCCCCGGATGACTTTTTAACAAGCTTTCTAGAGGCAAAAGAAGCGAAAGACAGTGTATTAGTGATTCTGATTTCCGGAAAACTGAGCGGAACTCTTCAAAGTGCTACGATTGCTAAGGAGCTAGCTGAATATGATGATATTCATATTGTGGATAGCCTGATTACCATAACCGGATTGCGCTTCCTGGTAGAACATGCGGTAAAACTGAACAGGGAAGGGAAGAGTGTCCTGGAGATTGTCCCCGTTCTGGAGGAGCTGAAGAACCGTATCGTACTGCTTGCTATGGTTGATACCTTGGAGTATCTTTACAAAGGCGGCCGCTTGTCTAAATCCTCTGCAATATTAGGATCACTTTTGAAATTTAAGCCGATTATCACCGTGAAGGATGGAGTAATTGGTGTGCTTGGTAAGGAAAGAGGCTCAAACAAAGGTATTGCTAAAATGTTGGAGATTATGGGAGAGCAAGGACAATTGGATGACAATTATCCGGTATACTACGGATACACTGCTGAGGACAGCAAAACCAAACAGCTTATGGATATTGTGAATCAAAAATATAAGATTAAACATAGTTCCATCCATCCTGTGGGCTGTGTAGTCGGAACTCACGCAGGTCCTGGTGCTTGTGTCATAACCTATATAAATAAAGCATAAGGGTATCATGGAAAGACGATTTTTAATTCAATAACTTACGAATACTTAGGGCTATCTTATTGTAGCCAAAGCCAAATTATAGTATAATAAAGCGTAGTGAGCATGCTACAAGCGTGCTGTGCTTGATAGTATGCGATCGGAGCTGACGATTATGAATGTACTTCATTCATAA
>JAQZBA010000106.1 GCA_029239365.1 Herbinix sp.
TTAGGACATATCAGGGAGGAAGAGAATCTAATGATGATCTTCAATAATACTCCGAATAGTGTCATTATTCTGGATGAATTTGGGAGAGTTATTCGGGCAAACCAAGTTCTATTGGATTTTATCGGTAAGACCAAGGATAATATTGTCGGATACCAATTTGGTAATTGTATCGAGTGTATCAACTGTTATGAGAACGAAGCCGGCTGTGGGCTTGGAATCAGATGCCCAGGTTGTGAACTTGATCAAGCAATTACGGATGCACTTCATAATGATCGGATTACATATAATGCCGAAGTTAAAATGACAATAATGAAGAGTAACAGCCCATTTGATTTTTGGGTACGAGCAAGTGTTGTACCTATATCATTATCAGAAAAAAAGGCTGTTGCAATCTCTCTTATAGATATCAGCGCAAGTAAATACCAAGAGATTAATGCAAGAATGGCCAGTGATTATATCAACAATCTTCTGAATCAGCTTCCCTTTACCGTATGGATGACGGATGAAGCATTTCAATGGAAGTATGTTAATAAGAAGTTCGGGGAGATAACAGGAAGACCGCTAATGGATACTCCGTTGGAAGAATGGTTTGATTTTATTCATCCGGAGGACCTGGAAGAATACAGGAGAGAGTCTGCTGTTGCGTTAGAGAAACGAGAAGCATTTGTGAAAGAAGTTCGTTTTAAGAAGATCGATGGTAGCTATCGATGGTGTCTCTTGATCAGTGCCCCTTATTATGATTCTGATGGTAAGTATGCCGGATTTGTTGGTTCCACGTATGATATTACCAATCAGATTGAAGCGCAAGAGGATATTAAGAAATATCAGGAATTGCTGATCTCTGCGAAGGAAGCTGCAGAAGCAGCGAATAAGGCGAAAAGTGAATTTCTTGCAAATATGAGTCATGAGATAAGAACGCCGATCAATGGAATGGTTGGAATGATTGACCTCACATTGCTATCTGAGTTGTCAGTGGATCAAAGGGATAATCTAATGACAGCGAAGGCATGTGCAAGCTCTCTGATCACCATTGTTAACGATGTATTGGACTTCTCCAAGATGGAAGCAGGAAAGATGACCTTGGAAAATATCACCTTTGACCTAAAAGAATTGGTGGAGGAGATTATTCGGTCCCATGCACCAAGAGCAAATGACAAGGGACTTGAGTTGAATTATGCATTTTCAGCGACGGTACCTCAGTTTATCATAGGTGATCCCAATCGACTTAGACAGGTATTGAATAATTTACTTAGTAATGCAATTAAATTCACCATGCGTGGTGAGGTTATGTTAATGATAAAAAGTACCAGGATTTCAAATGAGGAAGCAGAGCTGGCTTTCTCCGTGACGGATACAGGGATCGGAATTGCGAAAGAAGATATAGACCGTTTATTCATGAGCTTTTCTCAAATAGAGAATTCATTTACACGACAATTTGGTGGAACAGGCTTAGGCCTAGTTATCTCGAAACAGCTTCTGGAGATGATGGGAGGAAGAATTGAGGTTAGCAGCGAGTATGGCATCGGCAGTACCTTTAAGTTCACACTGAACTTCCGTATAGGAAGTGCCATAGTGTCAGATAAGAAGCTTCTTCCGAAGGTGACTAAGGCTGAGAGAGCTCTAAACCTTTTAATTGCTGAGGATGACCGGATTAATCAAAAAGTGTTACAAAAGATGTTGGAGGAACGTGGACACAAGGTTACAACTGCAAACAATGGTAGCGAAGCCATTGAACAATATATACGGGCTGATTTTGATGCAATCATAATGGATATTCAGATGCCTAAGATGAATGGCGTAGAGGCAACTGCGAAGATAAGAAGCTTAGAAAGCGGAGATCAACATATACCGATTATTGCATTAACTGCATACTCACTTCCCGGAGATAAGGAGAAATTCATTAATATTGGAATGGATGAATATATATCGAAGCCGATTCAAATGGAGGTGTTGTTTCATACGCTTGAGCATCTAGCACAGAAGAGGCTAAATGGTACTCCCGATTATGTTGTGATGACGGATGAGGGTGAGATTGTATTCAGCTTCGATAAGTCAGATCCGGCTACACCACACAATCGGGAAGCAGTATTAGAGATAGCGAATTACCTCGAACTGATCGGAAATGAAGCGGAAAGTAATGATATTATCAGCATAGAGTCAATTGCGAAGAATATTAAGAAGATCGCAGCTAAGATTGACGCAATCGACATTAAAGATCTGGCTTTCAAGATTGAACTCGCCGCGAGAAGGGGTAATCTCAATGAAGTTAAGAAATATATAGAACAAATAGTGGAAGAGTTTAAGCTTTATCATGTCACGAAGAAGGAGAAGTAGAGGAATGAGTTAAGGCTCTATCGATTGATAGAGCCCTTCGTTGTCTGATCTATTTCTTGAGTAATGGTTAGTTTATACTTTATATTCCCAAGTGCCATATCCGATTAGCTGCTTTAGTAGATTCGTATATTCTATTGCTGCCTTGGACAGGTATCGGTTTTTCTTATATACGATGCAGAGCTGTCTTGTTGCAATGGGATGATTTAGCTTGTAATAGATCGGGTGCCTTTCATAATTTCCAAATCGGATTAGAAAGTCAGGAAGAAAAGTAAGTCCGATTCCGGCAAGAGACCAGGAAAATGCAGTCTCTAGACGCTCGCTATATAGGATAACCTGCGGATCAAAATTAGCATCTTCGCATAAGGTTATGGCCTGTGTATAGAGCTTTTGTCCTTGCTGTTGAAAGATAAACTGCTCCTCTTTGAAGATGGATAAATTCAGAGCCGGTGTCTTATGCAGCTTAGCTGTATCCAGTTTAATGTCCTGAATTGTAATTTGATACCCGGTAAGCTCCTCGTTGATTGGATTTTCCGGTGGAACTGCAAGATAGAGCTGTTCCTCAGCAAGAGCTTCTGCATGGAAGAGTGTTTCGTCAAAAGGTCCTGTTCCTAAGTATAAATCCAAAACACCTTCCAGAGTTGCTACCTCTAGGTCTGTCATTTGATTTTCTATAATATGAAGTTCAATTCCCGGATATCTCTTGTGGAATTCAGCAATACTTTTCGGTAATAGACAGGAGGCTCGGAATGGACTGGTTCCAATATTGAGCTGACCTGACTGAAGATTGGTTAGATCAGCAATCTGATTATTTAATTCCTCTTCGATGGCTTTTATTTTTCTCGCTGCCTTAACATAGGCTTCCCCGGAAGGCGTCAGGCGGATAGGAGAAGTACTACGGTCAAATAATTGAGTATGTAACTCGTTTTCTAAGTTCTTAACAAATTGACTCAAAGAAGGCTGGGTCACATATAGCTTCTGTGAAGCTTTGGAAAAGCTTCGTTCCTCAGCAAGAGTAAGTAAATATTCAATCTGTTGGGAAGTCATAGCCGGAGCTCCTTTCTTGAATAATAGTGTGAATTATCAAAAAGCAATAATTCACTCCTCAAAGTTTGTGCCTGCGAAATCCTCGGGTATCCTTGGGCAAGCATAATAGGGTTAGTGTGAAGAATTGTGATGCAGAATGGTTATTAGGGATGTAAAGTTAGTGTATAATTATATACTTTGTAATAATTATAAGCATAGACTTATAAGAAATATATGTCAATCATAATTTGGCAATTCCCTTAGTCTTTGTTATTATTATCATAGATCGTCAAGAAAGTGGGGAGTAGTATGCTGTCAGAAGCTTATGATAAGTTTCTGGAATATTCAGTCTTAGATCTAGGGAATAATTCCAGAATAAAATCGGTTCTTAAGAAGGCAGAGGCGGGTGAACATATCACGTTTGCATTTTTGGGTGGCTCCATAACCGAAGGGTATAAGGTAGGGCGTGAGAACTGTTACGGTAAGATATTTTCTGAAAAATTTGGCGGAGAATATTCGTCTATCGATAACATTCATTCTATTAATGCAGGTTTAGCCGGTACTGATTCCTTGATGGGTTTAATCCGTGTGGAACGTGATGTATTACAGTACAAGCCGGATCTCATCTTTGTTGAATTTGCAGTGAATGATATTAAGGATGCGTTACATAGGGAAGCATATGAAAGTCTTCTGTTACGGTTGTTGAAATCAGAGAAAATGCCGGCTATCCTATTGATTTTTGTAAGAGCACAGGCGGGCTATACTTGCCAGGGGCAGATGCAGGCCGCCGGAGAATATTATCATTTGCCAATGATCAGTATCTCGGATGCGATCTCTCTAATGATGGAGGAAGAGAATATGCTTTGGAGTGATTATGCAGATGATCATATCCATCCTCATAAGCAGGGCAACATTCTTATCGCTGATTGCATCCTGCACTATATCAGTAAAGTGAATGCAATGTCTTCCGATACCGAGTTAGAACTACCGGTTGAGCCACTGTACGGAGACTCTTATGTTACTATGCAGCTGATTGACGCTGAGAACGCGTTGTTATCAGATCACGGAGATTTTAAGCCGGATAAAAGGACCTACCAATTTGTGCATGGTCTGATGCATGGGAAGGTAGCCGGTAAACAACCCTTCCTTCTGCGAATCAAGGCAAAACATCTCTTTGTAATCTATCGAGAGAGTAACGATACAAATGCTGGCTGTGCAGATGTCTATATTGACGGTATTCGTAAATGCTCCTTGGATTCCTATAAGATAACAGGGTGGGATAATCCGGACATTCGGCATATCTTAAGTCAGGATACTGTGAGTGAACATTCGATTGAGATTAAAATGAGTTCGGGCGAGGAACACAAAGAATTTGCAATATTAGCCTTTGGCTATTGTGATTGATAAAGTTTATTTGTGAAAAGACCTTCCGCTTAATATATAATATTCTTGCTCTCTTTGGATCGTAAGAACTCTATAATGATATCCAGCATCTTTCAGGTGTTGTTTGGGATACTACAATAAAGATAGTATTTAAAGATAGTATAAATAAAAAAGCATTTCAAGTAAAAATTAGAGAAAGAATTTAGAGAAAGAATTGAAAGAAAGAATTTAAAGAAAGAATTGAAAGAAAGTATTGATAAGAAAGGTTGGTATACAGATGGTAAAACATATTGTAGCATGGAACTATGCAGAAGGCTTTACAACAGAAGAGAATAAGAATAATGCAGTAAAGATGAAACAAGAGTTGGAGAACTTAATTAATCTAATTCCGGGAATTGTATCAATTAATCTCTATATAGAGCCACTAAGCACTTCGGATTCAGAATTAGTACTGGACAGTGTTTTTGAAAGTGAAGAGGCTCTTAAGGCATATACAATTCATCCTGAGCATGTAAGAGTGGGAACGAATTATGTAAAGCCCGTAACCAGGAATCGCAAGTGTGTAGATGTTCAGATGGACTAAGGGTTCAACCTACTTCCTAGAGGCTTATGTATTCGATCGTATGAGGCGAACTCATAAAAATCTATGGACAGATACATTAAAATACTATAAAATTAATTGCATTGGGTAGGTTAAAAGGTATCAATAACCAATTATAGATTGCGATAAAAGGAGAAAGATAAAGCTATGGCAGAAGCAATGAAGGGCTTACACAGAAGCCACAGATGTACAGAAGTCTCAAACAAGAATATAGGTGAGACAGTTACCGTCATGGGTTGGGTACAAAAAAGCAGAAACAAAGGCGGAATTATCTTTGTTGATTTAAGAGACCGTTCCGGGCTTTTGCAAATTATATTTGAGGAAAGCGATTGTGGAAGTGATAATTTTGCTAAGGCTGAAAAGCTGAGAAGTGAATTTGTTGTAGCAGTCGTAGGAAACGTGGAGGCTCGTTCCGGTGCTGTGAATGAGAACCTTGCAACCGGAGATGTTGAGATCAGAGCAACCCAGCTTCGCATCTTGTCAGAAGCAGAGACAACCCCATTCCAGATTGAAGAGGGCAGCAAGACAAGAGAAGAACTGAGATTACAATATCGTTATCTGGATCTGAGAAGACCTGACCTTCAGAAGAACATGATACTTCGAAGCAAGGTGGCTAATGTAACACGCCAGTTCTTGTCAGAGGAAGGATTTATAGAGGTTGAGACACCCATTTTATGTAAGAGTACACCGGAAGGCGCTAGAGATTATCTGGTACCAAGCCGTGTTCATCCGGGTAATTTTTATGCATTACCCCAGTCTCCACAGTTATTTAAACAATTATTGATGGTTGCAGGCTATGACCGTTATTTCCAGATTGCGAAGTGTTTCCGCGATGAGGATCTTCGTGCAGACCGTCAGCCGGAATTCACACAGATTGATATGGAATTATCCTTTGTGGATGTTGATGATGTAATTAGTGTAAATGAGCGCTTACTTAAGAAGATGTTTGAAGAGAGCATCGGTATTGATGTTCCGCTTCCAATTCAGAGAATGACCTATGCTGAAGCAATGGAGCGTTTTGGCTCTGATAAGCCGGATATCCGTTTTGGACTTGAATTAAAGAATGTATCTGAAGTAGTTGCAAATTGCAGTTTTGCTGTATTCACCGGTGCACTTGCGAAAGGCGGCTCTGTTCGTGGTATTAATGCTGAGGGACAGGGTGATATGCCTCGTAAGAAGATTGATGCTTTGGTGGAATTCGCTAAAGGCTATGGTGCGAAGGGGCTGGCATATCTGGCTGTAGAAGCAGATGGCTCTTATAAGTCCTCCTTTGCAAAGTTTATGACCGAAGAAGAGCTTAGTGCTCTGGTTGCAGCGATGAATGGAAAGCCCGGTGACCTATTATTATTTGCCGCGGATGAGGATGATATTGTATTCTCTGTTCTTGGAGCATTAAGAATTGAAGTAGCGAAGGGCTTAGACTTGATACACAAGGATGAATACAAATTCCTCTGGGTTACTGAATTCCCTCTCTTAGAATACTCGAAGGAGGAGAATCGATATACAGCAAAGCATCATCCCTTTACCATGCTAATGGAAGAGGATCTCCCTCTGCTGGATACTGACCCGGGTAAGGTAAGAGCAAAGGCTTATGATATCACCTTAAATGGTACAGAAATCGGTGGAGGTTCGGTGAGAATCTTCCAGAGTGATGTTCAGGAGAGGATGTTTGAGGTTCTTGGCTTTACCAAGGAACAAGCCTATGATCGTTTCGGCTTCCTCTTAAATGCATTCAAATACGGAGTTCCACCTCATGCAGGACTTGCTTACGGATTGGACCGTCTAGTTATGTTAATGACTCAGGAGGATAGTATTCGTGATGTTATTGCTTTCCCGAAGGTGAAGGATGCTTCCGATCTTATGACGGATGCTCCGAATGTGGTAGATGAAAAGCAGTTGGTAGAATTATCAATTGCGCTTACGACTGAAGATGAGAAATAGTCTATTTATACTGCCAAGCTATCTGCTTCTGGGATATCTGGTGCTTATGAGTCTGATTGGCTTTGCGCTTATGGGAATCGATAAGCAGAAAGCCAGGAATAAAGCCTGGCGTATCCCCGAGAGAACCTTGTTATTGATCGCGTTTCTCGGTGGTGGTATTGGTTCTTTGTTCGGTATGTATACCTTTCGTCACAAAACTAAACACACCAAATTCCGTATTTTAGTACCCATAGCAGCTCTATTCGTTTTAGTGGCAGCTTATCAGTTGATCCGATTGGTGTAAAATAATCATATAAAACAGAAACAGCGGAGATATCATCTATTTTATAGATGGTATCTCCGCTGCTTTTTAATTAATTCAATATGGAATAAGGAACTCATTTGTTGCATTGTGTGAATTTTAACAAAGATTCACAATCTATCTATTGACACTTTCCCCACAATTTGGTATCATTGCTTTAAAGCGCCTACGCTTTAAAGCGCTAAAGTGCTTATGAGTTAGAACCAAGATATGAATAGGGAGAGAGGGTACAGAAATGTTAATAAAAGTGGTATTACTTATTGTTTTCTTCACCATAATGATTTTAGTCGGTCTCTATGCGAGAAAGCATACCACCAACGTTGGAGATTTTGTATTGGGAGGAAGAGCCGTAGGTCCGTGGCTAACAGCCTTCGCCTATGGTACAACGTATTTCTCGGCCGTAGTTTTCGTCGGTTATGCAGGACAGTTCGGATGGAAATATGGTATTTCAGCTACCTGGATCGGAATTGGAAATGCATTTATCGGAAGCTTACTTGCCTGGATTGTCTTAGGTCGTAGGACCCGCGTTATGACACATCATCTAAAGTCAACTACTATGCCTGACTTTTTTGGAAGTAGATATGATAGCAAGGCACTACGAATCGTGGCGTCAGCAATAGCTTTTGTATTCCTTATTCCATATACAGCATCCGTATATACCGGCTTATCCAAACTCTTCGGTATGGCTTTTGACATTCCATATATGGCTTGTGTAATCGCGATGGCAGTGCTTACCGGTGTCTATGTTATTCTTGGTGGATACATGGCAACAGCGATTAATGACTTTATTCAAGGGATCATTATGCTGGGTGGAATTATCGCAGTCGTAGCCGCAGTATTAAGTAATAATGGTGGCTTCACCGAAGCTGTGAAAAACCTGGCTCAATTTGAAAGTGAGATTGCTGTAACCCAGGGACATCTTGGAGCTTATACCTCCTTCTTCGGACCGGACCCGATTAATCTTCTAGGAGTAGTGATCCTTACCTCCTTAGGAACCTGGGGACTTCCGCAGATGGTACATAAATTCTATACAATTAAAAATGAAAAAGCTATCAAATCAGGTACCATTATTTCTACTGTATTTGCAATCATTATTTCAGGAGGCTGCTACTTCCTTGGTGGGTTCGGTAGATTATATGATAGTGAAGTGATACATAAAGCGGACGGTGCAATTGCATATGATGCCATCGTACCCCATATGCTATCCTCCCTTTCTGATGTGTTAATTGGTATTGTAGTCATATTAGTATTATCTGCCTCCATGTCGACCTTGGCTTCTCTCGTTATGACTTCAAGCTCAACTTTAACACTGGACTTTATCAAGGGTAATCTGATTAAGACTATGAGCGAGAAGAAACAGATTTTAATTATTCGAATTTTAATCGTTTGCTTCATTGCGCTATCTGTATTAATAGCATGGAAGCCACCAACATTTATCGCTCAGCTTATGGGTATCAGCTGGGGTGCATTAGCCGGTTCGTTCTTGGCACCGTTCCTGTATGGACTGTATTGGAAACGAGTGACTAAAGCCGCTGTCTGGGCAAGCTTTGCTGCCGGTGTAGGGATTACAGTATCGAACCTTTACTTTAAATATATTGCATCGCCGATTAATGCAGGTGCAATTGCCATGGTTGCCGGTTTGGTTGTAGTACCCTTAGTAAGCTTACTTAGCCCTAGGATGAATCAGAGTAAGGTTCAAGAGATTTTCTCATGCTATGATGAGACTGTTACTGTACATACGAAGAAATCCATTGAAGAAGCATAATAATGTGAAGTAAAAAGCAAATTCACATGGGAAGAACTACTGCATGAATTATGTTAGTATAATTCATGCTTGTTCGCCCATAGGAGCGAACTTCATCGAAGATGCAACAGTAAGTTATTGTGTAAATATAAGAAGCTGACTTGGCGTTAAAATAAACGCTGAGACAGCTTCTATTAGTGCTTATAACGCTTCATACTTATTAATTTTTGCGTAATATAAGGAGGATTTATAATGATTTGGGCGAAGGAAGAAACGCTGCCGAGAAGAGAAATGGAAGAGCTTCAACTACAAAGACTTCAGGAGACGGTGGTAAGAGTATATGAGAAGGTACCTGCTTATCGTGCAAAGATGGATGAGGCCGGAATCGCACCGGAGGATATTAAGAGCTTAGAAGATTTAAAAAAACTGCCTTTTACAAATAAGAAGGATTTGAGAGATAATTATCCCTTTGGATTATTCACGGTACCGAAGAAGGATTTGGTACGAATCCATGCGTCCTCAGGAACCACCGGTAAGCCTACCGTTGTTGGATATACGAAGAAGGATATGAAGACTTGGACCGAATGCGTGTCAAGAATTGCTGCTATGGGTGGTGCAACCGAAGAGGATGTTGCCCAGATTTGCTTTGGATATGGTATGTTTACCGGTGCTCTTGGCCTCCATTATGGTCTAGAGAACATGGGAGCTACGGTATGTCCTACCTCCTCCGGTAATACGCAGAAGCAGATTATGTACATGCAGGATTTTGAGACTACGATACTGGTTGCGACACCCTCCTATGGCTTGCATATTGGTGAGGTAGCTCATCAGATGGGATTGAAACCCTCCGAGGACCTGAAGGTTAAGATCGGCCTTTTCGGAGGAGAGGGTATGACAGAGCCCATGCGTGAGGAAATGTATAAGTTGTGGGGACATGACATGATGGTAACTCAGAATTATGGCATGAGTGAGCTGATTGGACCCGGAGTATCCGGTGAATGTCTTGAGCTATGTGGTATGCACATCAATGAAGATCATTTTATTCCGGAGATCATCGATCCGGATACCGGAGAAGTACTTCCTCCGGGTTCCAAAGGAGAACTAGTAATCAGCTGTGTTACCAAGGAGGCTCTGCCGTTAATCCGTTACCGTACCAGGGATATATCAAGACTTATGTACGAGACATGTAAATGTGGAAGAACCACGGTACGTATGGAGAACCTATCCGGTCGTTCCGACGATATGTTGATTATTCGTGGAGTGAATGTATTCCCGACACAGATTGAAGAAGTATTACTGAAGGTTCCTGAGATCGGAGCACATTACGAGATTGTTGTAGATCGTAAGAACTTCTTGGACTATATGGAAATCAAAGTAGAATTAGCGGATGAAGCACTTCTGGATTCTTATTCTAAGCTTGGAGAGCTGGAACAGAGAATAAAATCTAACCTAAGAGTGGTTCTTGGACTGGATGCAACCATTAAGTTAGTTGCTCCTAGAAGCCTGCAACGTTTTGAAGGTAAGGCGAAGAGAGTTACTGATTTGCGTAAGGATTTATAAAATGCCGCTTTGCAATAAAATGCAGATGTGATAGGATTAACATGTAGTACATCAAGAGGACGTAATATCAATGGCTAGTTTTAATCCGGCTGGAGTATGGCTGGCTATTTGTTATACATAGGAAAGGAGATTTATCATAGTGGCAGAAAAAGTTATTATGCTTGGCAATGAAGCCTTCGCAAGAGGTGCATATGAGGCAGGATGTAAGGTTTCAGCTGCATATCCGGGTACACCCAGCACAGAAATCAGTGAGAATATTGTTCAATATGAGGAGATTTATTCTGAATGGTCACCCAATGAGAAAGTGGCAATGGAAGTGGCAATTGGTGCCTCAATCATTGGGGTAAGAGCACTTGCTTCCATGAAGCATGTTGGACTGAATGTGGCAGCAGATCCACTCTTCACGGTATCCTATATCGGTGTGACCGGTGGATTGGTGGCAATCATTGCAGATGATCCGGGTCTCTACAGCTCCCAGAACGAACAGGATACCAGAGCAATTGCAAGAGCAGCAAAGGTTCCGGTATTGGAACCTTCGGACAGTAGTGAGGCAAAAGAATTTGTTAAATTTGCTTTCGACCTCAGTGAAAAGTATGATACTCCGGTCATTGTTCGCGCAACGACCAGACTTGCTCATTCTCAGGGTATGGTAGAACTGAATGAGAGAATTGAGAGAGAAGATAAACCCTATGTAAGGGATTTTGCTAAGAATGTTATGATGCCCGGTAATGCAAAAGGACGTCATCTCGTTGTTGAAAGCAGAG
Organism: Herbinix sp.; assembly: GCA_029239365.1. GTDB lineage: Bacteria > Bacillota > Clostridia > Lachnospirales > Lachnospiraceae > Mobilitalea. The sequence goes on from JAQZBA010000106.1 coordinate 11,652, forward strand.
AGAATGCGTTAGAGAAGGACGGTTGTAATTTCTCCATTAATAAGGTGGAGTATCAGGATACCAGTATCGGCTTCATTACCTCCGGTATTCCTTACATGTATGTGAAGGAAGCATTTCCTGAAGCAAGTGTTCTCAAGCTTGGTATCGTCAACCCATTGCCGAGAAAGCTGATTGAAGAATTTGCCGCTAAGGTGGATACCTTATATATTATTGAAGAACTGGATCCAATTATCGAAGAGCAGGTTAAGTCTTGGGGTATAAAAGCAATCGGTAAAGAGGTTCTTACTGTTCAAGGAGAGTATACAGCCAATCTACTCCGTAAAGCAATTGGTGGTGAGAAGCTTAGTATTGCACATCCTGCACAGGTGCCGAACCGCCCTCCGATTCTGTGTCCGAGCTGTCCACATAGAAGTGTTTATTCGATCCTGAATAGGTTGAAGATTCATGGGGCCGGTGACATCGGATGCTATACCTTAGGAGCGGTTGCACCGCTTAGTGTAGTGGATACTACAGTCTGTATGGGAGCAAGTATTTCTACCCTACATGGAATGGAAAAAGCGAAGGGAAAAGATTATATCAAGAATTGGGTAGCATTAATCGGCGATTCGACCTTTATGCATACCGGTATCAATTCCCTCATTAACATGGTATACAACAAAGGAACAGGAACTGTCATGATTCTGGATAATTCCACGACGGGTATGACTGGACATCAGGACCATGCAGCGACAGGCAAGACCTTAATGGGTGAAGATGCGAATGCGGTAGACATTGCAACACTCTGCAAAGCCGTAGGTGTGAATCATGTATATGAGATTAATGCCTTTGACACTGAGAGACTAGAGAAAGCAATTAAGGAAGCAACTGCGATGGATGAGGTTGCCGTAATTATCACGAAGTCTCCCTGTATTCTGTTAAGCAAAGCCCCTTCGAAGAAACAGTACCACATTCTTCCGGAGGTATGTAAGAAATGTGGAATGTGTATGAAACCTGGTTGTCCTGCAATTACCAAGTTGGAAAATGGTACTATTGCAATTAATGATACTATGTGTAATGGCTGTGGATTATGTGAGCAGGCGTGTAAGTTTGCTGCAGTAAAGCCGGTAGAGCGATAGGAGGAGGACACCATGGAGACAAAGAATATTATGATAGTAGGAGTAGGCGGACAAGGAACCTTGCTTACCAGTAGGATATTAGGTGCTCTGACGATTCAGGCAGGTTACGATGTTAAGCTTTCTGAGGTACATGGGATGGCACAGAGAGGTGGAAGTGTTGTTACCTTTGTACGCTATGGTGATAAGGTGTATGAGCCTGTTGTGGAAGAAGGACAGGCAGATGTATTAATTGCTTTTGAACGTTTGGAGGCTCTTCGATATGCTCATTTTCTAAAAGAAAAAGGCGCGATTGTAGTGAATGACAACCGTATCGATCCTATGCCTGTAGTCATCGGTGCAGCCAAATATCCGGAGAATATCATAGAGGAGCTGGAGCAGCACCATAGGGTATATAAAGTCGATGCGTTAGAGGAAGCGAAAAAGTTGGGCAATAGCAGGGTGTTCAATATTATTGTGTTAGGCATTGCAGCGCAGCATATGAACTTTACCAAGGAAGAATGGTTGAAGGTGATTGAGGAAACCGTTCCGGCGAAGACAATAGAAATTAATAAGAAAGCCTTCGAGGTTGGTTATAACCTTCATTCCTGATCTATCAATGCACAAACTAATTCATAGTGAAGGTAATGATATAGCATTTGAAAGCAGACATGTTAAGTCATAAACATAAAAAGATAGATAGTAAGGGGGTATTACGATGATAAAGCAGCTTTCTGTATTTGTACAGAATGAGATCGGCAGTTTAGCGAATGTCACATCGGTTTTAAAAGATAACATGATTAACCTGAGAGCAATCGCATCTTTTGATACACCTGAGTTTGCAATCCTTCGAATTGTTGTTGATCAACCGGAGAAAGCAAAGGAGGTTCTGAATGCAGGAGGTTTTGCAGTAAAGGTAACCGAAGCAGTTGCTGTAGAGCTGGAGGATAAGCCCGGTGAGCTTGACGGAATGTTTCGTGTAATTGCAGATGCAAAATTAGGTGTAAACTATATTTATTCCATCGTTCTTCGTAACGGTAAGGTTCCGCTGATGATAGTGAATACAGAGGATCTTACAAAGACGGCATCCGTCCTGAAGGAACATGGATATATTGTTGCTGAACAGGAGGATGTAAACGCATGATATGGAATGAAACAAAGGAATGTATGAGTCGTGATGAGATTCATAAGCTTCAGAGTGTACGACTTAGTAAGATGGTAGACCGCGTCTACCACAATGTTGAATTTTACCGTAAGAAGATGCAGCAGATGGGATTAGAACCCGGAGATATCGTTAGTATAGATGATCTGAAGAAGCTCCCATTTACAACTAAGAATGACCTTAGAGATAATTATCCTTTTGGATTATTCGCCGTTCCCCAGTCAGAGGTAGTGCGTATTCATGCGTCCTCCGGTACAACAGGAAAAGCAACGGTTGTCGGATATACAAGAAAGGATATTGATCTGTGGCAGGAGTGTGTTGCCAGAGTTCTTGCCATGGCCGGTGTTGGACCTCAGGACAAGATTCAAGTTGCTTATGGTTATGGACTCTTCACCGGAGGGTTAGGACTTCATTATGGGGCTGAGAATCTAGGCGCTACTGTGATTCCGATGTCTTCCGGCAATACCCAGAAGCTGATCACAATGATGCAGGACTTTGGAGTTACAGCGATTGCCTGTACCCCCTCCTACCTGCTTCATATTGCGGAGACTCTGGAAGAAGCAGGTCAGATTAATAACATTCAATTAAAGGCAGCGATCTGTGGAGCGGAGCCTTGGACCGAGAATATGAGAAAAGAGATTGAAGCGAAGCTTCATCTGAAAGCTTATGATATCTATGGTTTGAGCGAAATATTAGGCCCCGGTGTAGCAGCTGACTGTGAATATCATAAAGGACTCCATGTATATGAGGATCATTTTGTACCCGAGATCATTAATCCGGATACCTTAGAACCTTGTAAGGAGGGAGAGGTTGGTGAGTTGGTGTTCACAACCTTAACGAAGGAAGCACTACCTCTATTCCGATATCGCACGAAGGATCTGACCAGTATCACTTATGATAAATGTGAATGTGGCAGAACCTTAGCTCGCATCGACCGCTTCAAGGGTCGGTCCGATGATATGTTAATTATCCGTGGAGTAAATGTATTCCCGTCACAGGTAGAGACTGCGTTACTTGAGATTGCTGAGACCAGCCCTCATTATATGCTAATCGTTGACCGTATTAATAATCTGGATACACTCGAGGTACAGGTAGAGGTTGAAGAACGGTTCTTCTCGGATGAGATTAGGCAGTTAGAAAGCCTAACCAAGAAGATTGCTCATGTGCTTCAATCCGCACTGGGACTTTCTGTGAAGGTAAAATTGGTTGAGCCCAAGACAATTCAAAGAAGTGAGGGCAAAGCCAAGAGAGTCATCGATAACAGGAAATTAATATAAGAGAATCATAGTATATATTGATTTCGTGATTGTTTTTTAGGTTATAGATGCATATCATCTAATTAGAAAGAAGGAGGGGGACTATGGTTATTAAGCAATTATCGGTATTCATAGAGAATACAAAAGGCAGGTTGGAACGAGTTACAGAAGCCTTAAAAGAAAGTGACATTAATATTGCATCCTTTAGTCTTGCAGATACCTCAGAATATGGTTTGCTCAGATTGATTGTATCAAATCCGGAGGAAGGTAAGAAGGTGTTGAAAGAAGAAGGCTTTTCAGCAATGCTTACGGATGTGATAGCAGTAAAGATTGCACAGAAGCCCGGGACTCTTCATGAAGTCTTAAAATGCCTCTCCGATGCTGACATCAGTGTTGAGTATATGTATACGCTTGCAACAGCCGGAAAAGACACATCCATCATTATGAAGCTGTCGAATTTAGACGAAGGAGTAACGATTCTGGAGTCTAACGGATACGAGCTTTGTTCGGCTTCTGAGGC
>JAQZBA010000107.1 GCA_029239365.1 Herbinix sp.
GCAGCATCAACATCAGTTACAATCTTATTCATTCCAGCTATCACAATGACGTTCTTTGGTCCTGTAATCAGGCATGCTACACGGTTACCATGACCATCGATATTAACTAGTTGGCCATCCAGGGTGATGGCATTGGAGCTCATATAATAATAGTCGGCTGTCACAGTCTTGCTATACATCTGGACCCTTTCATCGGGGGTCTTTGCTTTGTCGCGGTCATAAAGTATGTAATCGGAGGAGGATAGGGAATCTAACAACCCAAGTTCAATCAAGGTCTGGGAACCTCCCCAGGAGATGGAGCAGCCGGGAGTCAGAAAGCGCTTTGCCGTATGCAAGGCCTCCTCAGCATTTTCACAATAATAGCCTTCAATACCTCGTTTGTTGAATTTGTCGATTAATGTATCGGCTAAATTCTCATAATAGATTTGCTTGGGTGTCATTTTGTTTCCTCCCTTTTATACACGATCATATTTTTTAATAAAACAGATTCCAATTCCACCGGGACCTGCATAGGTTCCTATTGTAACACCTATCTGAAAGATCGGATAATTTAGCTTGCGTCCAATCAAGGTCTCCAGGAGGCTCTGTAGATATAGTGCATCATCTAAGGAGGTTGTATTAGCGATACAGAAGTCATAATCCTCAGGACTTTCTTCTGTTTGCATAAAATATTCCTCAGTCATAGAGAGAAGTTTCTCTAGGGAATTCTTTCTGCCTCGTACCTTGGTATAGGGGAGTAGCTCCCCTTCTTTTAATTGGATTAAGGGCTTTAGATCAAGCATATCACCTGCGAGAGTAATTGCTTTACCGATCCGACGTCCTTTGGACAGATACTCCAATGTATCCACCGTGAACATAATCCGTGCGGTTGGTTTAAGCAATTCCACCTTACGGACGACTTCATCAATAGGATCCTTTCCTTGCTTCATGTGGGCAATCTGCATGAGTAATAAGCCTTGTCCGGCGGTAGCCTGAATGCTATCAATAATATGGATATTAGCATCAGGATACTGTTCCTCCAGAATCATCTTCGCATTCATGGCCGACTGATAGGAGCCACTGAACTTCTGCGTAAGACACACACATAGAACATCCTTTTCTTTACGGATGGAAGCTCTGAATTCATTGATATATTCCTGAACCGAAGGAAGAGATGTAGTAACATTGCCGTTGCTCTTTCCTAATCTCTCGAAAAAAGCTTCCTTAGTGATATCTACATTTTCTTTATAATATATATCCTGATCAAAGCTAACATAGAACGGGATAACTTTAATATCATACTCTGTAATCAAGCTTTCAGGCAGATCACAGGATGAATCACTAAAAATTTGAAATTCTCTCATATGCTCCTCCTATCAATTATTTGTGAGGATAGTGGTTTTCAATACTACATCCATTGTAATCTATAGTATGCTATTATTCAACAAAAAGTATGAAAAGATTCATCACCCAGAACAAGCAGAGAATAGTAGATGCTCAAATAAAAGACATAAGTAATAAGCAGCAATATAAGATTGAAATACTAGACATAAAGATGATTCTTGAAAAATAACAAAATTGAATAAAATGAATAGTGTTACAACCAAACATATTCAAAATGACTAAACTTGCAAGTTTCATTTGTCCAAAGACTAAAAATAGGTTATACTATACGGGATAAGCAAAGCTTCCACCCTGCGTTAATCTCGTATAATTCGGGGATTTACTTATCCGCACCCTACATTGAAAGTTGGTACAAAATGTCGAAGAGTCTATACATAGCAGAAAAACCCAGTGTAGCAACCGAGTTTGCCAAGGCACTGAAAATAACCGGCAGGAAGCAGGATGGCTTCATTGAATCCGAGAATGCCATTGTGACTTGGTGCGTAGGACATCTGGTAACAATGAGTTATCCTGAAGCCTACAACCCTGCCCTAAAGAAATGGAACATGGAGACCTTACCCTTCCTTCCAAAGGAATACAAATATGAAATTATACCGAATGTTAAAAAACAATTTAATATAGTGAAAGAGCTACTTAACCGTAAGGATGTCGATATGATCTATGTCTGCACTGACTCCGGACGGGAAGGAGAGTACATATATCGATTAGTGGATCAAGCAGCAAAGGTATCCGATGCAAAACAGAAGAAGCGTGTTTGGATTGATTCTCAGACAGAGGAAGAGATACTACGAGGTATTCGCGAAGCAAAACCTCTATCCGCTTATGATCACTTATCGGATGCTGCTTATCTGCGTGCCCAGGAAGATTACTTGATGGGTATTAATTTCTCTCGAATTCTGACACTGAAGTATGGTAGCGAGGTTCAGAAGTTATTAAGGTCGGAGAAATGGACTGCCATCTCCGTGGGGCGGGTTATGACCTGCGTACTCGGTATGGTGGTTAGAAGAGAGCGAGAGGTTCGCAGCTTTGTTAAAACCCCTTTTTATCGTGTTCTCAGCAGCTTGCAGGTGGAGGATAAGGACTTCTTGGCGGAATTTCGAGCAGTCGAGGGTTCCAGATATTTTAATTCACCATTATTATATAAAGAGAATGGTTTTTCGGAAAAAACCTCAGCAGTAAAGCTGATTTCAGAGCTTGCAGGGTCTATTCCGGAGATCCTTGACGACGGAACCTGGGCAGAAAAACAAGTAGAAGAGGGTCAATCTCCCCCTGATACAGCGAATGATAAATTGTTAGCAGAGATTACCCAGTTGGAACGAAAGAAGGAGACAAAAAATGCTCCTTTATTATACAATCTAGCAGAGCTTCAGAATGATTGTGCTCGTTTCTTCAAAATAAGTCCGGATGAGACCTTAAAGATAACTCAGGAGCTTTATGAGAAGAAGTTAGTTACTTATCCAAGAACGGATGCCAGAGTACTATCCACAGCAGTATCCAAAGAAATCAATAAGAATATAAAGGGTCTACAGGGGCTTGGGCAGTTCAAAGAGTTTGCAACCGAGATTATGGAGCAGGGAACATATAAAAATATAGCGAAGACACGTTATGTGAATGACAGTCAGATAACAGACCATTATGCAATCATTCCGACCGGACAGGGACTTGGTGCACTGGGTTCTTTATCCCATACCGCAGCAAGAGTTTATGAGACTATCGTAAGGCGTTTCTTAAGCATATTCTATCCTCCGGCAGAATATCGTAGGATTAGTGTTACTGCTCAGATAAAAGGTGAAAGTTTTTTTGCAACCTTCCGTGCTTTGGAGAAAGAAGGGTATCTGAAGGTAATGGGAAGCTACAATGACAAACCTGCTATCGCCAAAGGAAGTAAGGAAGACAAAGAAAGCCAAGGCGATGTTGATAATACGGAAGAAGAGAATAATGATCAAGCAATGCTCAACCTTTTGTTAAGTCTGAAAAAGGGTGCAAAACTTCCGGTCAAGGTACTTACAATCAAGGAAGGGGAGACTTCGCCACCAAAGAGATATAATTCGGGTGCCTTAATCCTTGCCATGGAAAATGCAGGGCAATTGATCGAGGATGAAGAGCTACGAGCTCAGATTAAGGGTAGTGGTATTGGAACCAGTGCTACTCGTGCAGAGATTCTGAATAAGCTTGTTAATATTACTTATCTAAACCTGAATAAGAAGACTCAGATTATTACGCCTACGCAATTAGGTGAATTAATCTATGATGTTGTGAACACCTCCATCAAATCCCTGTTAAATGCAGACTTGACTGCAAGTTGGGAGAAGGGACTCACCTATGTGTCCGATGGAAAGATAACCAAACAGGAATATACCGTGAAATTAGAAGGCTTTGTAGCCCGAATGGTAGATGGAGTAAAGACGATTAACAACCAATCAGCACTATCCAGATATTATAACGACATTGCTTCCTACTATAAGAAATAATGAAAAGGTATTAGAAACAATGATAAAGAACTTAAGAATACATAGAACATCTTTAAGAACAAATTTTGTATTGGGCAGGATTATAATTAAGATAGGATAATAAATTTACTACAAGCTGAGTGAATTCTCAGAATATTATAGGTAGTAATGAGGAGGAATGGGCATGTCAGAACATCTAATGATTCAATCATTATTTGATTTAAGAGAAACGATAGCAGCAGAAATATTCAATGGTTGTACTTATCCTTGGGAAGCACTGGGGAAAATCAAAAACGAGATTCTAAAAATCGGAGAAAGCCTATCCCCTGACGAGTATCATAAGATAGGTGAGGATGTCTGGATTGCGAAAACTGCTAAGGTAGCACCCACAGCATCCATTAGTGGTCCTGCAATTATCGGTAAGAATGCAGAGGTTAGACATTGTGCTTACATCCGTGGCTGCGCAATTGTAGGAGAAGGTGCCGTTGTTGGTAATTCAACGGAACTTAAGAATGTTCTTCTGTTTAATAAGGTTCAGGTACCCCACTATAATTATGTCGGAGATTCTATTCTGGGTTATAAAGCACATATGGGAGCAGGCTCTATTACCTCTAATGTGAAATCGGATAAAAGCTTGGTGTCTGTTCATGCCGGCGACCTGTATTTGGAGACCGGACTTAAGAAATTTGGTGCAATTCTTGCTGATTATGTTGAGGTTGGCTGCAACAGCGTATTGAATCCCGGAACTGTCATTGGAAGGAATGCCAATGTATATCCCTTATCCATGGTTCGCGGATATGTTCCCGAAGCCAGCATCTACAAGAAGGTGGGAGAAGTGGTAGCAAAGTATTAAGAACTTAAGAATGTCCATGTATTACATGGTGACAAAGTGGATCAAAGTTGGATCAATTTAGCTGAAGTAAATATTGGAATTAATCACAGAGGATAGAACATTATGGGGAAAATAAGAGGGGCACAAATGAAAACGAAAAAGGATACATTATCATTAATCGTAATAGTGCTTTTAGTTATTATATCATTGGCAGGAATTCTGTCATTGGATTTTACGAAAAGCTATGAGATCACCAACCAATACGGTAATACAGTTAAAATGTACGGAGCAGGTATCTATGCTCATGATTCTTATATGAAGGCACCTGTTTTAATCGGGACAGACTTCTGTATTCTTCTTGTGCTGGTGCCTTTATTATGTTTCGCATCGATCAAGAACAAGAAGGAAACATCAAATACCAGTCGATTGAGCCTGATGAGCTTATATGGAGTAGCATGTTATTATGCAGCGAGCCTCTGCTTCGGTGTCAGCCATAATCGAATTATGCTATTGTACATAGCTCTTTTTACTTGTACCTTATTTGGAATGTTTACAATCTTAGGTAAGATAGAAGTTCCGATGCTTCGTTATAATGCGACTAAGGGTATCTATCGTTTTTTAGTGCTTTCCGGCATTGCGCTTGTCATTGCCTGGATGCCGGATATCATCCCTTCGGTTATTACGGGAACACCCCTTGCACTGATCGAAGTTTACACCACTGAGATCACCTATATTCTCGATATGGGTATTATTGCTCCACTTTGCTTACTTAGTATTTATCTACTGAAGAAGCAGTCTGGACTTGGAACCTTGCTATTAGCCATGCTATTTAAAATCTGCATCATCGTCGGAGTGATGATGATTCCACAGACAATCTGTCAGGTATTATCCGGTTTTGAGATGCCCCTACCCGCATTAATCACAAAGTCGGGATCATTTCTGTTACTCGGAGGCTTTGCAATCTACTTTAACCGCAAGCTGTATTTTGCATTGGACAAACTATAAAATAATGCAAAAAGGTGTAGACTTATTCGTATTTTTATGCGAAAATATGATACGTACACAAGATAAAATTTTAACAAGGATTTACATCTTAGGTTAGAATTGCTCTTGACTGAAGAAAGCATTGTATTCTAATACATAATTAATAGAAGCAAGCATGCTTGTTTTTGTTAAGTGAGAAGTGAAATGCGATACTATGTATATTGAAAGGAGTTTCAAAACATGATTTATTCACATGAAGTTCAAATGATGTGTCCGGTTACACAGGGTGCTCATCATGGAGCAGCACCAATTCCGGAAGAAGCAAAATGGGTAAAGGCAAAGGAAGTAAAAGATATTTCCGGTTTAACTCATGGCATCGGCTGGTGTGCACCTCAGCAGGGTACCTGCAAATTAACTCTTAACGTAAAGGACGGAATTATTCAGGAAGCATTAGTAGAGACAATCGGTTGTTCCGGTATGACTCATTCAGCAGCAATGGCATCTGAGATTCTTCCTGGCTTAACAATCTTAGAGGCATTGAATACAGATTTAGTATGTGACGCTATTAATACTGCTATGAGAGAACTTTTCTTACAGATCGTGTATGGTAGAACCCAAAGCGCATTCTCCGAAGACGGACTTCCGATCGGTGCTGGTCTTGAAGATTTAGGTAAAGGACTTAGAAGCATGGTTGGTACTATGTATGGTACTCTTGCTAAGGGTCCTCGCTATCTTGAGATGACCGATGGCTATGTAACCGGAATTGCTTTAGATGAGAATAGTGAAATTATCGGTTACCAGTTCGTTAACTTCGGTAAGATGATGGATTTCATCAAAAAGGGTTCAGATGCAAACACAGCATTCGAGAAATCCAAGGGTCAGTATGGCCGTGTAGAAGATGCTGTAAAGATCATCGACCCGAGACACGAATAGGAAAAGGAGGATACATACAATGGCTTTATTTGAATCATATGATAGAAGAATAAATCAAATTAACGCTGTTTTAAACAGCTACGGCATTGCTTCCATTGAAGAAGCAGAGAAGATTACCAAGGATGCCGGACTTGATGTTTACAATATGGTTAAAGGAATTCAACCTATTTGCTTTGAAAATGCTAGCTGGGCTTATATCGTAGGCGCAGCAATCGCTATCAAAAAAGGTGCCAGAAGAGCAGCAGATGCTGCAGCAGCGATCGGTGAAGGCTTACAATCCTTCTGTATCCCTGGCTCTGTAGCTGACCAGAGAAAAGTTGGTTTGGGTCATGGTAACCTCGGCAAGATGTTACTGGAAGAGTCAACCGAATGTTTCTGCTTCTTAGCAGGTCATGAGTCCTTCGCAGCAGCAGAAGGTGCGATCGGTATCGCTCAGTCCGCTAACAAAGTAAGACAAAAACCGTTAAGAGTAATCTTAAATGGTCTTGGTAAGGATGCAGCTCAGATCATCTCCCGTATCAACGGCTTTACTCATGTTGAGACCGAGATGGATTATTATACAGGTGAGGTTAAGGAAGTTTCCCGTAGAGCCTACTCCAAGGGTCTTAGAGCAGCAGTAAATTGCTATGGAGCTAACGATGTAACCGAAGGTGTTTCAATCATGCACAAGGAAGGTGTTGATGTTTCCATTACCGGTAACTCCACTAACCCGACCAGATTCCAGCATCCGGTAGCAGGTACCTATAAGAAGGAATGTATTGAGCAGGGTAAGAAATTCTTCTCCGTTGCATCCGGTGGTGGTACAGGTAGAACACTTCATCCTGATAATATGGCAGCAGGTCCTGCTTCCTACGGTATGACAGATACTATGGGTAGAATGCATTCTGACGCTCAGTTTGCAGGCTCCTCCTCCGTACCGGCTCATGTTGAGATGATGGGTCTGATCGGTGCAGGTAACAATCCGATGGTAGGTATGACTGTTGCTGTAGCAGTATCGATTCAAGAAGCTGCTGAAGCTAATAAGTTCTAAGAATAGAGGTTAAATACATTGAATCATAGGTAGTCATAGTATACCGTGATATTAAATGAACAATAAGCATGAAATGATGTGAGAGAAATCTTGTTATCCTTCATGCTTTTTGTAATTCATGATAGGTAATTGCAAAACAGAATAGTTTTTGTAATTCATCACATTTTGAGAGGAGAGATTAGAATGATTAAAGTGGTTGCCAAAAGCAAAGTAATGGAAGATAAAATTGAGGAAGTTTTAAATTTATATCAAGAATTAGTAATTGAGACAAGAAAAGAAGATGGCTGTATTCAATATGAACTTTATCAGGATAACGAGGATTCTAGTGTTTTAGCGATGATTGAAAAGTGGGAGGATAAAGCTGCACTAGATAACCATATGCAGACCGAGCATTTTAAGAGAATTGTACCTATGGTAGGTAAGTTTGTTGTTGAAAGCACATTGAATATTTATCATAAAATGTACTAGAAGCTGGAAGCCTCTGTGGGGAAATAGAGTGGAAACTTGATCACCTAGGTGGGCTATAACTTATTGCTTCATGGAATAATATAGGCATAGGGGCAACATGGGAGGTTTGTATGAAGTTTAAAATGATTGACACCTACCGAGGGCTGCCGAAAAACATGTATATTATGTTCGGGGCGACTGTCATTAACCGGTTTGGTGATTTTGTTATGCCGTTCTTAACGATGTATCTTACGATTAAGATTGGTCTCTCGATTGAAATAGCCGGACTTATTGTTACAATATGCTCCTTACTTGGGATACCCTCTTCCTTGATTGGAGGCAAACTGGCAGATGAGCTTGGACGCAAAAAGACGTATCTGATTGCTCAAGCTGGAGCTGCGCTTGCTTTAATCCCTTGTGCATTTTTGAAGGACCCGATGATTATTGTTGTATTTTTAATGATATCCACCTTCTTTCATGGTGCAGTCAGGCCACCGATGAATGCGATCATCACGGACATACTGCCGCCTCATCAGAGGCAGTCGGGTTTTTCGCTCCAGTATCTGGGCATTAATATCGGAGTTGCGTTAGGTCCTATCGTAGCAGGCTTCCTCTTTAAGAATTTTCTCCCGTTATTATTCCTTGGTGATGCCCTTACTTCCTTCGTAGCCATGTTCCTGATCTGGAAGAATGTGAAGGATATGAAGTCGGACGAACTGAAGAAAACTGCATATACGGAGAAGGAAAAAGAGGAGAAAGGGAATGTCATTGGCGCTCTTATTAAGAGACCGCAGATCACCATATTCCTACTTGTATATATCATATATAGTTTTATCTATACTCAACATAGATTTTCTCTACCTTTGACAGCGGATGGAGTCTTCGGTGAGAGTGGCGCAAGTAAGTTCGGAATCATGATGAGTGTCAACGCTTTTACTGTGTTGCTGTGTACCGTAGGGATTACCTCGTTGACGAAGCGATTTAAGCCATTGATTAATATTACAATTGCGGGCATCTTCTATGCGATTGGCTTCGGAATGCTGGGAATCATAGACACTTATCCATTGTTTATCTTATCCACCATCATATGGACTATAGGTGAAATACTGGTTGTAACTAACTTTGGTGTATATATGGCTGATAATAGTCCAAGCAACTTCCGAGCAAGATTCAATGCAATTGGATCCCTCAGTTGGTCGATTGGAGCTGCACTTGGTACCTCAATTGCAGGTAAATTCATTGAGGAGATCGGGTTGAATTATATATGGCTGTTAGCTTTTATCCTATCAATTATAGGGATAATAGGTATGTATGGAATCTATGTGAATGGACTGCGTAAAAAAGTAAAAGTAAATTTCGAGGCAGAATAATAAAGGGATAATTAATTGAAAAAAAGCGTGTTTCAAAACTAGAAAGGATACGCTTTGTGGGAGATAACCACAAAGTTTGTAATTCTTAAGTTTCGTAACAGGCTTTTTTTGTCGTGAAATTAATCCGTTTTCGTAGGACTTTCGTTGGATATTTCAAGGGAAAATGATTATAATTTGACAAAAAAATATATATCTTGACAAATTATTGTAAGAAATATATAATTTTTCCATATTGGTAAGTCGTGACTCACACAGGATACAAAATATGACAAATCAATGCGATAAATGAGGAAGACAGGCTCAATAATATAAATAGGAAAGGAGTTGCCAGTATGGCTGATATTACAGAACTTGAGGTATTTGACCAAGAAGACACTCAAAAAGAGAAGTATTTAACCTTTGCATTAAGTAATGAGCTTTATGGAATTGAGATAAAGCATGTAACAGAAATTATAGGAATACAGCAGATTGTTGAACTGCCTGAACTACCGAATTATTTTAGAGGCATTATCAATCTCAGAGGTAAAATAGTCCCCGTAATGGATGTTAGATTAAGGTTCAACAAGGAATTCAGAGATTATAATGATCGTACCTGCGTGATTGTAATTGACATCGGGGGGGTATCGATGGGTTTGATTGTTGACAGTGTATCAGAGGTATTAACCATACCCTCATCAGAGATTGTTCCACCTCCAGATGTGGCTAAGGGAGGAAACAGATACATTAATGGTATAGGTAAGGTCGGTAATGAGGTAAAGCTTTTATTGAATTGTGACAAGCTTCTTTATGATGAGGACGCGGATAGAATGATGAGTATCTTATAAACAAAGTTTTTAAGGAGGATATAATATGAGATGGTTTTATAATATGAAAATAGGAGCGAAGCTCGTCTCCAGTTTTATCTTAGTGGCACTCATTGCAGGAATCGTAGGTGTGATTGGTATTGTTAATATCAGAACGCTAGATGATAATGATTATGAATTATATGAGAAAATTACAGTTCCGATTGCAGAGGCAGGTGAAATGTCCAGGCTTTTCCAAGAGGTCCGAGTTATTAATAGAGATATGATTTTGAAAGAAAAAGTAGAGGATATCAATGGCTTATATCAAGAAATCAAAGACCATATCGTTCAGTTAAATACTGTATGTGATTCCTTTAATGAAAATATTATATCAGATAGAATGCAGGAGGCCTTTGATCATTTTCTTGCGACAAGAGAAGTGTATCGGGAGCATCTTGAAACCTTCTTAGCACTGACACTTGAGAACAAAGATGAGGAAGCATATCTACTCTTGGAAAATGAGATGAAAGTCAGTGCCGATAATGAGCAGGGAGCGATCAATAATCTGGTGAATTTGAAGGTTGAGGATGCAGATGAAAAAGCATTAGCAAATAAAGCAACTGCCACAAAAGCGATCTATATGATGTTGATCGTAGTTG
>JAQZBA010000108.1 GCA_029239365.1 Herbinix sp.
ATGCTGCTTCTTATTACAGGTGGTTAGAATATATTTCAAACAGGAGTAAGAAGAGGCTGATGCTTATCAGTTACTTGAGCATGGGAAGATGAATATCTTTCTTCGCATAAGTTAAGGTAAGTGCCAGCCTTTTCTTGTCTCATAACCATCCATTTTTTGCCTTCTATTTTTCTTTTAAGATTATATTGTGCCTTTGTCCGCTATGCTGTATAATGTTTTGATGATGAACGGGATGCAAATATAGGAACGAAATAATACTATTTTGTAATTTCGTGATTTGAATCACAGAATTTATTATTATTCTGTGGTAAGTATTAGGTGTAAATTGTCATAGGTATGAATAGCCAGTGACATAAGTTGATGAGAATATCGGTGCCGTGGAAGACGGTGGAAAGGATGAATTAACATGACTAGACAAGAATGGAATGATTTTAAATCAGGTAGTTGGATGACAGATGTAAATGTAAGGAGCTTCATTCAGCATAATTATACGCCCTATGAGGGAGACGAGAGCTTCCTGGCAGGTCCGACGAATAGAACGACCAAGCTATGGGAAAAAGTAATGGAGCTGATGAAGGAAGAAAATATAAAAGGCATTCTAGAAGCTGAGACAGAGAAGCCATCAACAATTGTTGCCTTCGGTCCCGGATATATTGATAAAGAGAGTGAGTTAATTGTCGGCGTTCAGACAGACAAGCCCTTAAAACGTGGTATTATGCCAAACGGGGGTATTCGTGTGGTTAAGAATGCCTTAGAATCCTACGGCTATACACTGGATAAGAAAACCGAAGAAATCTACTCTGATAATAGAAAGACTCATAATGACGGAGTATTCGATGCTTACACAGATGCAATGAAGAAAGCAAGACATACTGGTATCATTACCGGACTTCCGGATGCTTATGGTAGAGGAAGAATTATCGGAGATTATCGTCGTGTAGCATTATATGGCATAGACTTCTTGATAGAGGAGAAGAAGCAGGAGAAGAAGCTCTTAGAAATCCCGATTCTTGAATCTCCTGACATCCGTTTACGTGAGGAAATCAGTGAACAGATTGATGCTTTGAAGCAGCTTAAGGTAATGGCAGCTTCTTATGGCTATGATATCACTAATCCCGCGAAGAACTCCTTCGAGGCGACTCAGTGGACCTATTTTGCTTATTTAGGTGCAATCAAGGAACAGGATGGCGCTGCGATGAGTTTGGGCAGAGTGACCTCCTTCCTCGATATTTATTATGAGAGAGACTTAAAGAATGGCTTGATTACAGAAGAAGAGATTCAGGAACTGATGGATCAATTTGTCATGAAGCTTCGTATGGTACGTTTCCTTCGTACACCATCCTACAATGATCTGTTCTCTGGAGATCCGACTTGGGTGACTGAGTCCATCGGCGGAATGGGATTGGATGGCCGCACCTTAGTTACTAAGAGCAGCTATCGTATTCTTCATACCCTCTATAATTTAGGACCTGCTCCCGAGCCAAATCTGACTGTATTATGGTCCGTATTTTTACCGGATCCCTTTAAGAAATACTGTGCAAAGGTTTCTATCGATACCAGCTCCATTCAGTATGAGAGCGATGATATTATGCGTGAAGTATGGGGTGATGATTACGCAATTGCCTGTTGTGTTTCCGCAATGCGGATCGGTAAACAGATGCAGTTCTTTGGCGCTCGTGCTAACCTCGCGAAAGCTCTTCTCTATGCCATCAATGGTGGTAAGGATGAGATTTATGGCGAGCAGGTAGGCCCGATGTTCGCACCAATAACCGGTGATTACCTGAACTATGATGAGGTAATGGCTAAGTTTGACCAGACCTTGGATTGGCTATCCGAGCTTTACATCAACACTTTAAATGTAATACATTACATGCATGATAAATATAATTATGAACGCCTTCAGATGGCTCTTCACGATATCAACATCCTTCGTACCGAAGCATGTGGTATTGCCGGACTTTCCGTAGTTGCAGACTCCTTATCCGCCATCAAGCATGCGAAGGTTAAGATAATACGTAACGAAGCCGGACTTGCGGTGGATTATGAAATAGAAGGTGAGTATCCTGCCTACGGTAATAATGATGATCGTGTTGACCAGATTGCAATTGATATCGTTGAGAAGTTTATGAATAAGCTTCGTAAGGTTAAGACCTACCGTGATGCAAAACAGACGCTCTCTGTATTGACAATTACCTCGAATGTGGTTTACGGTAAGAAGACAGGTAGTACACCGGATGGACGTAAGGCAGGAGAGCCCTTTGCTCCCGGTGCCAATCCGATGCACGGAAGAGACAAGAAAGGTGCTATCGCCTCCATGGCTTCTGTGGCTAAGCTTCCTTACAGACATGCACAGGATGGAATTTCTTATACCTTCTCAATTGTTCCTAAGGCATTGGGCAAGAACGAGGAGGAGCGTAAGAATAATCTGAAGGATCTGATGGATGGGTATTTCCATAGCAAGGGTCATCACATCAATGTTAATGTATTTGACCGTGAGACGCTGATGGATGCAATGGAACATCCGGAGAAGTATCCTCAGTTAACAATTCGTGTGTCCGGTTATGCTGTTAACTTTATTAGATTAAATAGGGAACAACAGTTGGATGTTATCAATCGTACTTTCCACGAGCGCTAAAATTAATATCATTATTATAGAGTCTCATAATGAATGTCTACAGATATTCATTATGAGTTTCTTCATCTTGGAATATAGTAGGTTTGAGGTTAAATCTCAATATTTAAGAAAAGAAAGCAACAATATACTTATTTAAAAAAGTAAAAGGTGAAAGGAGAACTGATTTATGAGTGTTTTAGGACGAATTCATTCTTTGGAAAGCTTTGGTACTGTGGATGGTCCCGGTATACGTTTTGTCGTATTCCTACAAGGCTGCCCCCTACGTTGTCGGTTCTGTCATAATCCGGATACTTGGGATGTTAATAAAGGGACGGAATATACTTCGGAGCAATTGTACGAGGAAATAATTAAATATAAGTCATATATGGATTTCTCGGGAGGGGGAGTAACCTTTACCGGAGGAGAGCCATTGCTACAGGCAGAATTCATTCTAGAGATATGTAGTAGGTTGAAAGCGCAGGGGATATCGATTGCTATCGATACTTCCGGTTTCATCTGGAATGAAGCTGTGCAAGAAGTGTTGGAATATACCGACCTTGTACTCCTGGATATTAAGAATTATGATCCCGTCGTATATAAAGAAGTGACCGGTGTACCATTAGATCCAACCTTAAAGCTTTTAGATTATTTACGGGAAAAGAATAAAAATACCTGGATCAGATATGTACTGGTACCTGGACTTACGGATAATCTGGACAACGTAAAATTACTTTCTGAGCACTTGGATGGTTATCCGAATGTGTCTAGAATCGAGCTGTTACCCTTTCATAAGATGGGTGAATATAAGTGGAAGGAGCTTGGTTTAACCTATTCCTTGTCGGAAACGAAAGAGCCCGAGAAGGCCCTCATCAAGGAAGTGAAATCGATATTTGAGAGTAATGGTAAAAATGTATCTTGCAGTATATAAATCTCTAATGACCAAGGAGTTATGTCAAGAAGTTAACATATCATAGTATCTTATAGGATATACATTGTAGTGCTAAGAGATCAGGAAACGTCCCAGTGAACAAGTATCTGGGGCGTTTCCTGGTTTTGTCATAAATTAATACAATATGTAAAATTCTGAACAGCAATTGATTGAACTTTATCAATTATTGTAGTAATATAGTAATATATAGTTCAATAATTTGAACAGATAGGTCATATTCCCCAAATATCCTATAGGAGGCTTCATAAATGAAGAGACGAAATAGTATCAAGACGAAATTATTAGGTGGGTTTATCTTACTTATTCTAATTTCAACAGTTGCTATGGCTTATATTATTACATATTATGCGGAAAATCTGATCCGCAATGGTTCCGAGGAAACCTCTGTCATTATGGCAGATGAGGGTGCTAAGTTAGTATCCTCAAGAGTCGATGGAACAATTAGTGTATTAAAGACAATGGCTTTACAGGAAGAGATTGTATCCATGAATTGGGAAGAACAGCAGGAGACTCTAATGAAGCAATTACCTACCACGGATTATCTGGTGCTGGGTGTTGTCTCTGAGGATGGTACGGCCCGTTATACCGATGGATCAGAAAGTCAGCTTGGAGATCGAGACTATATAGTAAAGGCTTTTGCCGGTGAAGCTAATATATCCGATGTATTAATCAGTCGTGTTACCGGAGAGCCCGTGACCATGGTTGCGGTACCGATTAAACAGGGTGATAAAGTAGCCGGTGTCTTGATTGGAAGAAGAGATGGCAATGCACTAAGCAGCATTACCAATGACATGGCCTACACAGAGCTTGGTTACTCCTATATGGTAAATACCAGTGGTACGATTGTCGCACACAAGAATAAAGAATTAGTACTTGCCCAGTTCAATCCAATTACCGCTGCCTTGGAAGACCCTGTTCATGAGGATTACTCTAAGACAATCCAAACGATTACGGACGAAAAGAATGGATATATTAAGTATGATTTTACTGACGAAAAAGGCGAAGAGGCTACTCTTTATGCCGGATATTCTGAGGTAATCGGTACCAATTGGATCTTCGTCAGCACCATGGATGAGAGTGAAGCATTGGCGCCAATCAAGGAATTAAGAAACATCATACAGCTTTTGCTTTTAGTAACCGTCGTAATACTATCCGGACTTATCTATTGGGGAGCAACCAGAATTACGAATCCTACCATAGCAATGTCAAAGATATCCGAGAGTATTGCGAATCTTGATTTAACAGTGAACATTCCTGAGAAACTGCTCAAGAAGAAGGATGAGAATGGTATCTTGGCGCGTGCGATGCAGGAGATCATGGAGAATCTTCGAAAGATTATCGGAGAGGTTACAGATTCAGCACTTCAAGTTTCATCTACTGCCCAAGAACTGACTGCGACTGCAGAACAATCGGCAATGGCAGCAGAAGAGGTATCCAGAACGGTAGAAGAGATTGCAAAGGGTGCATCCGATCAGGCAGCTAATACTGAGACCGGTTCTGGTCAAGCAATCCAATTAGGTAACTACATTGAGAAGAATCGGGAATACATGTACAATATGAATAAAGCATCCGATCAGGTTAATGTTGTTGTCAATGATGGAATTGAAGAGGTTGCCAGATTAACTAAGATTACGAATGATAATAATGAAGCGACCAGAGAAATCTATGATATTATATTGAAGACGAATGAAAGCACGGAACAAATTAGTGAAGCAAGTAATGTTATCGCATCCATTGCAGACCAGACGAATCTCCTTGCATTAAATGCATCCATTGAAGCTGCAAGAGCAGGTGAGCTGGGTAAAGGCTTCGCTGTAGTAGCATCTGAGATTAAGAAGTTAGCAGGTCAATCCGCTAATTCTACAAATTATATTGATGGTATTGTGAAGGAACTTCAGGAAAATGTAGCTAAGGCTGTGGAAAGTATGGAGAGAATAAATGAAATCTCGAAAGAACAGTCTCATAGTGTTGGTAGCACAAAATTGAAGTATGAATCAATCAAAGGTGCGATGGAGGATTCAGTGGAAGCAATCAATCAATTGAATGCTTCGGAAGATGAAATGACCAAATCGAAGAATGGAATCTTAGATATGCTTCAGACTCTATCTGCAATCGCTGAGGAGAATGCAGCAAGCACAGAAGAGGCATCCTCTGCTATGGTTGAGCAAAGCGCATCCATGGATGATATAGCAAAATCCAGTGAGAGATTAGCTTCCCTAGCTGGGAACCTACAACAGATCATCATGAAATTCAAGGTGTGATAGGACAATATCATTATTAAAAACTCACGTGTATGAGATCGGTGTAAATCGTTCTCATACACGTTTTTAAAACCTTATAATTAGATAATCATGTAACATTGAAATACATTTTTGACGGATTTTGATATAGAAATATGAACGGGATTACGTTAGAATAGAAGAACATACATAGATACCGGAGAGAAATGATATGAGGATATATTTAATTAGGCATGGTGAAACAGATTGGAATAAACAGGGTAGATTTCAAGGCAGAGAAGACATCGCGTTGAATGAGAACGGAATTATGCAGGCGAAGAGATGTGCAAGTGCATTATCGGAGGAGCGGTTTAAGGCAGTTATTTCGAGTCCACTCATCCGAGCGAGAAGAACTGCGGAGATTATCGCAGAGCAATTAGGGATAACCCAGCTCCTAATCGAGGAGGGGATTACAGAACGTGATTTCGCTAAGATATCCGGAATGACACCGGGGGAACGAGAGGCTTTCTATGCCTCCGGTGAATTGGATGACCAAGAGCCCTGGGAGGATGTATGTGATCGAATGCTAGACAGCCTTCGTAAATATGCAGAGCAATTCCATGGAGAAGATATCATCATGATATCCCACGGAGCTTCCATCAATAGCGTATTATCAATACTAAGTGGAGGAAAGACAGGAACCGGGAAGATCATTCTGAAAAACACCTGTATTAACATCATATACTTTGAGGAGGATATGTTTCGACTAGGGGAATATAATCTTGCACCCGAGGAATATCGGAAGGCAACTCAATTCAGCCGGTCAGAGCCCCCTGAATATACATGAACCAATATGGGAACCAATTAATGGTAAATCGCGTCTAATATTTAATTGAAACAAGACACGATTTAAAGGAGGGTGAAAGGTATGAGGAAGAATAAATGGATTGCTATTATATTGGGAATTGGTATGATGGCAGGAGCTTTGTCCGGTTGCTCCATGATATCACTAAATAAGCTCCAGCCAATCAATAGTAAGAAGGCACTCGCTTCACAACAGGAGATCCTAGAAGCAGAGAGTCTTGATGTTATGTATCTAGAGGGCTTGAATGAATTTGCATATCAATTGTTTGCGAATCTGGATAAGGAGGAGAATATGTTCCTATCTCCTTATAGCATCTCCATGGCGCTTTCAATGCTCTACAATAGTGCGGATACAACTACAAGAACCGAGCTTGCCGATCTGTTGGGATATGATGATATGCCTAATTACGCCAATGAGTTTAGCGAGGATAGCAACGAGTTCATGAATGCGAACAGCAGGCACCTTATGGATATCTTGCAGAATGAGGATTCCAAAGTACAGATTAGTATTGCGAATTCGATCTGGCTGGCTCAGAACGAGATCTTTCAGGACACCATAGAGACAGCGCTACTGGCGCCTGTCAGATCCTATTACAATGGTGATATCTATCAGGTGGATTTTACCCAGGAGAAAACCTTGAACGAAGTTAACAACTGGGTGTCAGATAAGACAGAAGGAATGATCGACCCCTTTATCGAAGCGTTTACCGATCCGGAACAACTCCGCTTATTTTTGGTGAATGCCATCTATTTCAATGGGAAGTGGAGTAAGCCCTTCTCCCCGGATGACACCGTACGAAGAGAATTCCATGGGACGAATACCTCAACCCAAGTTGATATGATGGTTATGACAGAGGAGAAATACCGCTATTATGCGCAAGACGGTATCCAAGCGATTGAGATTCCTTATGGCAATGAGTTGCTTGTGATGGATGTCTTAATGCCTCTTGATAAGGAGAATACCAAGATTAGTGAGCTATATGAGAAGCTTACAATAGAAGAAATTAAGCATTTTATGCAGGAACTTGATAGCGTATATAATGCTGAGATTGCTACTTTAATGTTACCAAAATTTACGATGGAATATGGTGTGGTAGAGCTTAAAGATACCCTGCAGGAACTCGGAATGAAGGACGCTTTTGATAAGGGAAAGGCGGATTTTCACCTGATTAATGACGATATCTATGTAAGCTCTGTTGTGCATAAGGCGAAGATTGAAGTAGAAGAATGGGGAACGAAAGCAGCTGCAGCGACGGGAATCACGATGGAAACCACCTCGGCAATTAATGCTGATACATTGGATTTTGTTGTTGATGTTCCTTTTATCTTCCTGATTCGTGACCGTGAGACCGATACGGTATTATTTATCGGACAGATGAACAATATGAAATAGCGTGAAGATAAAGAAATCATCACCTATGTTCCAGTAAATCTAATATTTGGACTACTCTATCCTTGAAGTGATTCTGGATATAATCATGTTCGACATCATCAACAACAAAGAAGGTTGCATAAAAGTTTGAATCTACTTCCCCGGATACACTTCCATAATATTTGATACCATCAATTACAACAACATATTTGTCCAAAATAGTAAATCCAAGAAATTCGCAGATTTTTCCTTGTTCTCGCAAATATTTTATTGTTCCGATGATCGAGTCATCCTTGGTTGGATTATAAAAATTACATTTTATATACTTATCCGGTATATAAAATTCTACTTTATTTTCATGCTTCATCTTGCTTCCACCTTTCAAATCAGTTAATAGATTTGGTAAATAATCACATGGTAATATTATACAATGATTGTATATTCAAATCAATAGGTCTATCAAATATAGCCATATTTAATACACGATCATAAAATTGATTTGGTTAACCCCTATATTCGCATTACCACCATATCCGTTATTCGATTATCTAGAAGATTATGGATTCTTGGTTGACATTGCTTCTGTTCAGTGCTAGAATATATTTTCGCTTACTAAATATTTACTGCGGGTTTTCTTGGCAAAATCCAAGGAAAAAAGTGTACCTTACAGGTACACCGTCGCTTGGCAAGATATTTGAAAAAATATTACTACCAGGAGGAACAATATGATCAAAGTAGAACACATCTCTAAGACCTTCAAGGTCAGCCGGCGTAATGCCGGATTTTCTGAAGCATTCAAGGCTTTGTTTCACAAGCAATATGAATGCATCAAAGCACTCGATGATATCTCCTTTACCTTAGAGGATGGAGAAATGGTCGGGTATATCGGTCCCAATGGTGCAGGAAAAAGCAGTACGATTAAGGTATTAAGCGGTATCTTAACTCCGGATAGCGGTCATTGCATCATCGATGGAAGGGTTCCATGGAAAGACAGAACAGCACACGTGAAAGAAATCGGAGTTGTCTTCGGACAGCGTTCGCAGCTATGGTGGGATGTTCCAGTCATCGATTCCTTTGAACTACTCAGGGACATTTACAGAATTCCAACTCAAACCTATAACAACAATCTGGAGGAGTTAGTTACCCTGCTTAATCTTTCTGAGATTATTCGGACGCCAGCCAGACAACTGTCACTCGGTCAAAGGATGCGCTGTGAGATTGCGGCTTCCTTGCTGCACAGTCCCAAGATATTATTCCTGGACGAACCGACCATCGGTTTGGATGCGGTATCAAAGCTTGCAGTCAGGGATTTTATTCTGGAACGTAATCGGGTATATAAGACCACAGTCATTCTTACCACTCACGATATGCAGGATATTGAGACTCTTACAAAACGGCTTATTCTAATCGGTAAGGGAAAGATCCTCATGGATGGTAATCTGGAGGATATCCGTAAACAGTTCTCGACCAATAAGCTTTTAACGGTAGAACATGCCGGAGGCACAATCCTACCCTGTGTCGGAATGCAAATGATATCGGCAGGAAGCCAGCTGGCAGTATTTGATATTGATCTATCGAAGCTGAATGTCTCCGATGCGATTGCAAGGATTTCAAGTCAGGTCGAAGTGAAGGATATCTCAGTGGATGGACCTTCCATTGATGAGGTAGTTGCAAAGCTTTATCACCAATATCAGATATAGTATTACTTAGATACCTACTCTTGACAGAAAGAGTGGGTTATTGTCATGCCTAAAAGCTATGCTTGGGGTTAATCGTGAGATAAGCGAATTTACGGTTTAGCTCAGTGCATGAGTAAAGAATAGGAGTTGATACGTTATGAATATAGAGAAAGCGAGAGAGAGTCATGGATCCAAATATGCATCTCTTTTTCGCATCAAGTTCATTGCAGGCTTACAATACAGAGCAGCAGCAGCTGCCGGGGTGGCAACCCAATTTGCCTGGGGCATCATGGGAATATTACTATATAAAGCCTTCTATGAAGCAAGCCCAGATGCATTTCCAATGTCATTTCAGGCCCTGTCGTCCTATTTATGGTTGCAACAGGCATTTTTAGCCCTGTTCATGGGATGGATTTTTGAAAATGAAATATTTCAACAGATCACCGAAGGTGGAATTGCATACGAACTCTGTAGACCGATGGATCTGTATCATATGTGGTTTTGCAGAAGTATGGCGAATCGTTTGTCAAAAGCTGTTCTACGATGCATGCCCATCCTGATATTTGCTGCATTTTTACCGGTACCTTACGGAATAGGAATGCCTGCCAGCGTTGTGGCCGGAGTAGGATTCCTGATCACGGCAATCCTAGGCTTTCTTGTCGTAATTGCATATAGTATGCTGATTTATATCGCTACCTTTTACACTTATACACCGACGGGAGTCAGAATGGTGTCGATCTCCGTGGTAGAGTTTCTGGGAGGAGCTGTTATCCCTCTGCCATTCTTGCCGGAGGGAATCCGTAAGGTGGTCGAATTACTACCGTTTGCATCCATGCAGAATATTCCGCTTCGAATCTATTCAGGAGATATCACCGGAATGGAGATGTTTGCGAAGGCGGGCTTACAGTTGTTCTGGATTATCGCCCTAGTATGGATTGGTAAGCGGTTGATTGGAGTTGCGTTAAAGAGGGTAGTGGTACAGGGCGGTTAATGTGAATTGAATAGCAAATTCACATGGGAAGAATTTCGAAGTTCGCCCATTGGAGCGAACTCCTTGT
>JAQZBA010000109.1 GCA_029239365.1 Herbinix sp.
CACAAATCTCTATTACTTTACAGCAATTTTTTTATATCCTCCTTGACCTCATGGAGGCAGATATTAATGTCAAGGTTCTGATATCGTTTTGTAATGCCGCATTTAGTTAGATTCTCCTCTGAGAAATCCTCCTCATCTGCCAAGAAGCGTCTACACATCTCTGCATATTTGGGCTGCTCCTGTTTTTGCTCCCGCTTCATAGCACGCATTAATCGGACTTCATCCTCCACCTCCAGATAGACGGGGATAACACGGTCCTTCCCAAAGTATTCCCTGATTTGGATATAAGTTTCCAACGTTCCAATCATCAGATAATCAGACTCCTCCAGATTAATCTGACCATCGTTCACGGTGAAATAATGCCAGGTCCCATGTACGGTATCATAAGCACGATGCTCAATAATCTTCTTCTGCTTCTGAAGCTCTAGCAAGGTGTCTTCCTCTACAAAATAATACTCAACACCATTCTCCTCTGATTTTCTTATGGGTCTTGTCGTATACATTACCGCTGTCTTCAGATGAAGCTCCTCGGCCTCCAATAACCTCTTGTATACAGTGTCCTTCCCCGTTGCGCTCTTACCCATGACAATAAAAATCCTAGCCATATCCTTATCCTTTCCCGTTCCTCCAGAATATAAACCGCTGTATAATGTAGGATACTACGTAACCACTTCAATTCTATCCATCGTCTCGCCCGTAAGTCCGGTAACCGTTACTCCCAGCCGCTTAACAGTTAAAACATACTCAATCAGCTCCTCCGATATCACCTCTCCCGGAATCAAAATTGGTGCTCCCGGCGGGAATAAGCTGAGGAATGCTGCTGAGATCTGCCCGGCACTTTTCCTTAGATCCAGCTCGATTGACGGCATATTCCAAGCATCGCTTGGCAATAATTTTATCTCGGGGGGAGACATTATTGGAACTACTCTTCTGTCAGTTGTATCATAATCCTCCAACTTGAGACCTTCCCTATGATCTACTTCCTCCGGGACACTATATCCTCTTACCCTTAGATCCTCTATGCTGTCATCAATTGCAAGAAGTGCTTCGGTAAGACGCTCAAAGCCCTCCTTCGTATCGCAGATACTCGTCATACCAAGAACATAATCCGGTGCTTCCATCTCCGGCATAATCTGATACTTGTTATGAAGCAACTGATGAAGGTCATGACCGGTAAGCCCGGTTCCTTGTACCGAGATTGTAATCTTCGAAGGATCAAGCTCATAAACCCCATACTTTCCTATCCTATCCCGCTTAAGCAATGACAGCTTCTTAAGCTTAGCCATCTCCTGATAGAATTGTTCCAGCCTGCTGTGATATACTTCAAAAAGTGAATCAGCCTTCTCTTCCAGCAGATGAATGCACTGATCAATTCCTGACAGCAATAGATAAGAAGGACTACTGCTCTGATAGACTGCCAGATACTTTCTAATCCGAGGAATTAATTCTTCCGCATTCAAATGTAATACTGCACTCTGGGTAAATGCCGGAAGTGTTTTATGCAAGCTCTGGATAACAAGGTCTGCTCCTAGCTTAACCGCACTTTGGGGGAACCCTTTATGAAAACCAAAGTGAGCCCCATGTGCCTCGTCCACTAGGAGATAGGCACCATACTTATGTGTAATGTCAGCGATTGCTTTAATATCTGACACTACTCCTTCGTAGGTTGGCGAAGTTATAATCACCAGCTTAATATCCGGGTGTGTTATCAACGCCTCCTCGATATTCTCGGGAAGAATTCCACCAAAAGGGGTGATTCCCTCTACGATTTGTGGATAACAATACACCGGAATTAGTCCCAGGAGTATAACTCCATGATAAACCGCCTTATGACAATTGCGGGCGATAAGGACCTTATCTCCTCTCCTGACTGTTGCCGATATACCGGCAAGTATTCCTGCCGTACTTCCATTCACCAGTGGATAGGAGCTTAATGCTCCGTACATCCGGCTTAAACGCCTACCCAGAGATAACAATAATCCCTCAGGTTGATGTAGGTTATCAAAGCCTTCTATCTCAGTGATATCAATCGCATAGGGATTGCCCATCTCACATAGCTCCGTATTTCTCTTGTGTCCGGGCATATGCATCGGATAATCTCCGCCTTCACTATATTCAATTAATTTATCATATAGCCTATCCAATGTCTACCTGGCCTTTCCACAATCTACACTTTGGGGTCTAAGAATTCTCCCTTATATTTTAAGCGTATCGTTTCTTTCTGATATTTCTGCTGATACAGCTTGGCGTCTGAGACAATAAGGCAGTCCTCGATGGATGAGCTTTCATTTGGCTTAATTATGCTCCATCCGAAGCTTACATATACCTTGAATTCGTGGGTGCTTTCCTTATTGACCTGGTCCAGCTTCACTTCAAAGCGGTTGATAAACTCATTGATTTTCATCTGATCATAATCCATACCGATGACAACAAATTCATCCCCGCTGACACGAATACATAGCTCATCATCCTCAGCAGCATATACTAGGGCATCCGCAACGGTCCTGATTGCGATATCTCCGCTGGCATGTCCAAAATTATCATTGATATATTTTAACTTATCCACATCCGCTGAAAATACCATGAGCTTTGTCTTTCGCCTAATACACTGCCCCAGATATTTTTTGCCCAATTGTTCTAAGGCGCGGCGGTTATAAAGACCGGTCAGATCATCCTTAATTGATATATCTTCAAGGCGATTCACCAATCCATTTACCACATTATGAATTCTTATATTCTCTAAAGCATTACAAACATTAATCAACCAACCCTGGTAAGAAGGCTTATAAACCTGCCCCTCAGTGAAGCTGATCGCTGTATAACCATAGCATACCTCCTGATAATGGAGCATATTAAAGAAGAAGACTTGAGGTTCCTCCCCCACATGGATCGGAGGCAATAAGCATGGCCTCATGAACTCAAGGCGTTGAAGCCATTCCCCATTCTTAATCCCTACCTCCATCACCATATTGTTGGTTAAGGTGATTGCAGTATTATCCTCCTGTCCAAACAGCTCCCAATCCTTGTACAGACACATATAGAAGCTGGCAAAGCCTTCATTCATATACGTATAAGAAGCCAATCTACGGTCCAGTTCCTCGAGCGTTTTAATATTCGTCAACTCAACGGACATAAAAGCATTGTTATAGATAGCCTTATCCTTCGATTCCAGCTCTTTTATAATACGATTCCTTCGATTGGTTAATGCCCCTCGATTGCCCATTGGCTTACAGCCACAGGATTCCCGCCAGGAGGTTACCGTCGACAGATAGCTGTTCTTCTCTTGAGGCATATTATTGTTCTGCATATAGATCTTATCCACAGCCTCCATACCCATCTCAAATACAGGGATTCCGGCAGTGGTAATCGTAGGACAAAAATCCTCGGTAATCGCCATATTATCACAACCGGAGACCGCAACATCCTCCGGTACGCTGATGCCGCGTTCCGCTAATGCATTGCATACAGTGATTGCCATATAGTCATTCGCACAGATAATCGCTTCCGGGCGTTTATCTAGGTCGGAGAACCAAAGTTCAACCGCATCATAGCCCTTGAATTTCCAGAAGTCTCCGTAATAGGTCTGATCCTCCTCCACCACAAGCTTATGCTCGTGCATGATTCTTTTAAAAGCCTCCAAACGCTCACTAGAAACCGGATTATCCTTCGGACCGGTGAGAAAATTAATCTTCTTATATCCATGGTCTACAATAAAATGATGGATAATCTCATCCAGCACGGAGGAATCATCAATCAATACATTATGATACTCCTCTATTTTCTGTCTCACACTGACCACCGGACAGTTAGCATACTTAGCTACATGGTCACGAATACATTTGTCAAAATCTTGTACAAACATAGTGTCAGGTAAGATTATAATTCCATCCAAATCCTGATACCTGGGCAGTAAAGCAATGCTCCGCTCGCCTAATTCATATTGAAATTCACCATATCCCAGGAAATTTGCAAAGAATGCCACATTATAACCTAGTTCCTTTGCTCTTTTACAGATACCCTTACTTAAAATCTCTTGAAATTCCTGATGTACCTGAGTAATAAACACACCAATTGTTTTTCTTCCGTTTCCAAACATAATATCTCTCCCTACACAATCTCCCTCAACTAAAAAACCAACCAGAAACAGTCTGTATAGCTTAATATCACTATATACCAAGTTTCCTCCAAAAACAAGTTTCACGTTACTTCGTAGATAGCTTTTATATAACAAAACCCACGCTACGCGAGGCGTTGTGTTATTAGAACAAAGGATAGAAAGTGTGTAGAACGTGCTTTCTATTGTAGCATAGGACTCAAATTCCTATGTAATGAATTAGGGAGTGTTAAATGATAACACCCCCCCTTGTCAGTCCTCTTTCATTTCCTAAATTCATTACTTATTTGGATTTGCTTTTAACCGATTGGATTCCTTCTCTTTTTTCTGATGATACATCAATTTATCCGAAATACTCATACAGTTCTCAATGGTGGTGTGTTCGTCCGGATAAATCAGATGGCTTCCATAACTTACAAATATACCAAACTCATAATCATTAATAAAATTAAAACGGTTCAAGGATTCTAAGAAGCGCTCAATGAATCTATCCAGCTTCTCTTCATCATAATCCATTCCGATTGCCATGAATTCGTCGCCTCCGAGACGGATGCAGACTTCATTGTTACAGGATGCCTGTTGCATTGCCTCTGCCACTACCTTAAGCGCAACATCACCATAAGCATGACCAAATCTATCATTAATAAATTTAAGCTTATCCATATCTGCAGTAAAAACCATCAGCTTGGAATGGGCTTCCACACATTGCTTCAAATACTTATTACCAAACGTAGTTAATGCTCTCCGGTTATACAAGCCTGTCAAGTCATCCCGGACAGAGGTTTCCTCTAACTTTGCAACTAATCGATTCAGTTCATCATGTACCCTGACATTCTCCAGTGCATTACTTACATTGATAACCCATGCTTGAAAGGTCAGCATATAAGTCTGTATCGTATCAAAGCTGATGCCTACATAACCGAAATAATGCTCCTGATGATGCAAGGTCGCGAAAAAGTAAGTCATCGGCCGATCTTCTGCCAACTCCTCCGGAATTAGCTCTCTGCTTGTGAGCGGCAGCTTGCTATATCCGATTCGATTCTTAAAACCAACCTCCATTACCATGGATTGGTCTGGCTCGTTTTGAGCCATATTATCATTAAAGTTAGCCCAGTCCTTCTTCAGACATAGACAAAAATGAGTAAAATTCACATTCTCATAGATATAAGTCCATATCTTCTGGTTGATATCCTCAAGTGTCGTTAATCCGGTCAGGTCGGCTGACATGTATGCATTATGGGTAATCGCCCGCTGAAGATTCTCTCTGATCTTAATATGGTTTTGCCTACGGTCATTGCCCTCCTGGTACCTATTCATCATGCAACCGCAAGAGGCTCTATAGATAGTTATTGTCTTTAAGTAAGTGTTCTGTGTTTCTTGCAGGCCTTGGCTGATACGGTGTATCTTCATCACCGCTGCCTCACCCATCTCAAATACCGGCATTCTAGCAGTTGTCAGAGAGGGAGAAAACTCAATTGCATCCTCAACATCGTCGCACCCGGTAACTGCAATCTCTTCCGGAACTAATATCCCTCGTTCTGCTAGTGCATTACAGACGGTCAAAGCCATATAGTCATTGGCACAGATGATGGCCTGTGGTCTCTCCAAATCACTATTCAGCCACTGATCTACGGCTTGTACTCCTGCATATTTCCAGAAGTCACCATAGTAAATTCTACCCTCTTCGATTGGAATATGATGTTCCGATAAGATTTTCCTATATGCCGCCAGCCTTTTTTCTGAATCCGGAAAGCCCTTTGGCCCAGCCAGGAAGTTAATTCTGGTAAATTTATGCTCGACGATCATATGATGGATGAGCCCATCCAATACGGTATAATCATCAATAAGTACATTATAATATTCCTTGATTTCCCTACGTATACTGATAACCGGGCATTTGCTACGCTTATTAATATTATCCTTGTAGCGGGCTTCCAGGTTCTGAAGAACCATGGTATCCGGAGCCATAATAATTCCGTCCAATTCTTCATAATTGGGCAGATTTGTTACCTCAGCCTCTCCGATATCGTAAGCCGGTTGCCCATAACCACCAAAATTCGTATAAAAAACGACATTGTAATCAAGCTCTTTTGCCTTGGTCATAATGCCTTTGCTAAGATTATCCTGGAATTCCTGATTCACCTGCGATATAAAAACACCTATTGTTCTTCGTTTACTTCCCAGCACATGCATACCCCCACTTCCATATGAGTGCTATTTTATCGATATTGTGTTCCTAGTACTTATATACTATAATAACCTATTTTGTTTAGAAAAACAACAAAATCATTCATTTTTCACGAAGAATGTAATAATTACCCAGAGGCATATTAATTGCATTGATACCCCGATCTATTTTCCTACTAATTCGTGAATTAATAATCATTAAAGTAAAAGGCATTACTAGAATATAAGGAACAGCCCCTGGCCAATTGAACCGGAAGCCGTTCCTTATATTCTTGTAGTGTTTATCAATCTGAATACTCTTATCTTCGCAATATTGGGTAGACCGGCTATGATAGAATCATACGGTCATTGGCGAATTCTCCACCGCTTGCTTTCTCGAATTTCTCAAGAAGGTCACTTACGTGAAGGCTTTTCTTTGTCTCTCCTGAGACATCATATATAATTCTTCCCTCATACATCATAATTAGCCGGTTACCATACTGGATTGCATTCTTCATATTGTGGGTAACCATTAAGGCGGTCAGGGAATTGGCGTTGATGATCTGCTCCGATAATTCGAGCACCTTGCTGGCAGTCTTCGGATCCAGCGCTGCCGTATGTTCATCCAAGAGTAAGAGCTTAGGCTGTTTGAGTGTCGCCATAAGAAGTGTCAATGCCTGCCTTTGGCCACCGGACAGAAGTCCAACCTTCGAGCTAAGTCTGCTCTCTAGTCCCAGATCCAGCATCTTTAAGTTCTCTACATATAGCTCCTTCTCCTCCTTGGTGATTCCCCAGCTAAGACCTCTCTTCTGTCCCCGTCGGTATGCCAATGCAAGGTTTTCTTCAATCTCCATATTCGCAGCCGTTCCCATCATCGGATCTTGGAATACTCTGCCCAGGTACTTCGCTCTTCCATGTTCCGGTAGCTTTGTGATATCTTCCCCATCCAGCGTAATACTTCCCAAGTCCGGATAATGAACTCCTGCTATCATATTCAACATTGTAGATTTACCGGCACCATTTCCACCGATTACACTGACAAAATCACCATCTTCTAATTCAAGGTTCAGACCCTTAAGTACCTGCTTTTCATTCACAGTATCCGGGTTGAAGGTCTTATATATATTGGTCATCTTCAACATCTTAATTACCCTCCCTTCGAAGTGTTCCCTTTTTCTTCTTTAGAACGGGAACAGAGAGTGCAAGTGCTACCACTACTGCTGTTAATAGCTTCAGATCATTCGTATCCATACCGATCTGCAATACAATAGCGATAATGATGCGGTATATAATGGAGCCAATCACGATTGACATCAGCTTCGCAGCAAAGTTCTTAACCTTATGAAGTATAACCTCACCGATTACAATGGAAGCCAAACCGATGACAATAGCGCCAACACCCATACTTACATCAGCATAGCCCTGACTCTGAGTAACCAGCGCACCTGCGAGCGCAATCAGACCATTACTGAGGATTAGTCCTAGAATCTTCATTTTATCCGTATTCACGCCCTGGGCACGTACCATATTCTCGTTATTACCGGTAGCACGTATACAGCAACCGATCTCTGTTCCAAAGAACCAATAGAGAATAGCAATCACTCCCAAGATACATACCAGACCTACTCCCATGGTTACCCAGGTCTGAAGCGTCGAGTCTTTGATTCCCAGTGCCTTAGCTTCCGGAAGCAAACCCTTGAATATAGATATAATTGTGTTCTGTCCGATCAGTGATGTATTCGCTTGTCCCATGACCCGAAGATTAATGGAATATAGGCCAATCATCGTAAGGATACCGGAAAGGATCGCCGGTATCTTCAACTTGGTATGTAAAAACCCGGTAACAAAGCCTGCAGCCATACCAGCAAGGATCGCAATTAATAATGTTATGAAGGGATTCCATTGATGGTTCACCATTAATACAGCGCTAATGCTTCCGCCTAAGGCAAAGCTTCCTTCGCAGGACATATCCGCGAAATTTAAGATTCGGAAGGTGAGGTAAACACCGAGTGCTAGGATTGCCCAAGTTAAGCCTTGAGATGCTGCTCCGAAGATAGCCATTACGATACCCATGATACTCATATCCTTTTGTTCCTTTCCTGTTAAGCAGATAACTGCTCCTTGCTTATTATTTATGACAATAGGAATTTCGCGAAGCGTGTATTCTATTGTTTTGAATGCTATGTTGAAGCGATAAAAGCACTATTATGAACTATGATTACTGTAAGAATGAATATAGACCACACGGCTATGTGGCCTACATTCATTGCTTCATAACTCGTGAATTAGTTCACCTTTTTCATGACAATAAAAAGCTCTTTTTATCGTTCTCTTATTTATTCTGCCTGCAAATCAGCCGGAATAGTAATCCCCAACTGAGCTGCAACTTCCTTATTAATCTGAATCGTGTATTGATCATCCGGTAAATATTCAATCGGCATCTTATCTGTCGTTGCTTCACCCTTGATAATCTTCACTGCCTGCACACCGGTCAACCATCCGAGCTTGTAGTAATCTATTCCATTGGTTGCAAGACCACCTTGATCCACCATTCCTGATTCGCCACAGATTACGGGGATTCCATTATCATTTGCAACTAATGCTACTGTCGGCATACCTGCTGCAATAATATTATCCGTCGGAGCATAAATTGCATCAACCTTACCTACTAAGGATTGAACCACCTGTTGAATCTCATTGGAATTGGATACGGTCGCCTCCACAGTCGTCAGACCTACTTCAGCAGCTGCTGCTACCGCGATTTCTGCTTGTATCTTGGAATTACTTTCGCTGGAGCAATACAGAATTGCGATATTTTTAGCAGTCGGAACTAACTTCATTAAGAGATCGATCTGATTCTTAATTGGCGTCAAATCCGAGGTACCGGATACATTTCCGCCAGGTGCTTCATTGGAAGCTACCAGACCGGAGCCTGCCGGATCAGTAACTGCAGTAATCAGGATCGGAATATCCTTGGTTGCATTGGCAACTGCCTGTGCAGAGGGTGTTGCAATTGCAAGAATCAAGTCATTATTATCATTTACCAGCTTGGTAGCAATGGTGCTGGCCGTTGCCTGGTCTCCCTGAGCATTCTGCAGGTCAAGCTTGATATTCTCTCCATCTATGTATCCAGCATCAGCTAATGCATCCACAAACCCTTGGTAACTTGCATCAAGTGCGGCATGCGTTATGAATTGATTTACACCGATTCTGAATACCTCATCCTTGGAGCTACAGCCCGCAAGTATCATCGTAGACATTGCGGATATTAATAACCCAGCGATTATTTTTTTAATTTTCATATCAATAAGATCCTCCTAATAGTTATAGTCACAGCTATTTCGTTTGAAACGCTATTGCACTTTAAAGCTTTAACACTTTTAATGGATAAAGTGTACTATTAAAATTAGGATTAGTCAATACTTTTTTACTTCCAAAATTAAGAAATCCTACTAGCGTTATCGGATTTCTATGGAAAATTTTCATTAAACAGTTATCCGGACCAATTTATGAGGGTAGCTTATTACTTATATACATTCTCATGCCATTCTGTATGAACAAACTTGCAGGTACAACCATGCGTCGCCTGATCAATTGATATTTCTTCATCATGGCTTAATATCTCGCAGAGATAATGACATACATTCTTTGCATCAATGATAATCTTATGCTGATCCCTGATTACTTCTCCATGTCCGGGAATAAAGATATACCGATTCAACTTCATCAGATTGTGAACCGAGACATAGTGATTGATGATATCATTCTTTGTAATCCTGGGGAGAAGAGGTTCACCTGTCTCTGCATACATCATCTCATCAGCAATAAATAGGTATTCCTCATTTATTTTAATTAATAAGGTGCATAAGGAATGACCGGGATTATAGATTAGCTCAAGTGCATGCTCACCAAAGATAATTTTTCGGTTCTTATCAATTTTTATCGCAGGAATATAGAATGTCTGCTCCTTCATCGGTAACCATTGATCTAAAGTCTGCTGATAATAGCTGCTGCCGTAGGTAGTAACACCCTTTAGCTTCTTCAAACCTTGAATATTATTCTCATGAAAATGAGAGATGATTACTCCTTCGATTGAGACCCCTAGCTCTTCCAGGCCCTTCTTAACTTCTTCCGTCTGAAAATCGAATCCTGTATCGATGATCATCGCTTTATCGCCGCTTATGACTGCTATCACATTGTTACCATACTTAACATCTTCCATCGGCTCAAATATAAATTGAATAATTCCCTTAGATAATTCTATCTTCTTCATTCATTTACCTGCCTTTATGCATATTACCTAAGTACACTAATCGTGTCTCTTAATAAATATTACTACTATAGAACTTTGCCCCA
>JAQZBA010000110.1 GCA_029239365.1 Herbinix sp.
TTATTCAATATCATAAATAGTACATTGGTCAGGAAGGAGACACGATTGGTCATCTCCCGCATGATATTATATTTAAGTGAAAGAAGTATTACCCGCAATTGATTTTTAGCCGCCGTTAACATTCAGTTTCTTCACTCCCCTCTGATAGATGAACAGTAATAGACTTAAGGATATAATAAAATAGATAAGTTGGGATACCAGCACCTGAAGAGCCATGCTATTGCTATAGTCGATGATCAGTTTGGCGGGACCATAGGTTACCACAAAAATTGGTGTAAATCGTATCATGGGTTGAGCCCAGAGTGGAAAGACTTCCACCGGGAACATGATACCAAGGACAATAATCATCTTGTCATAAATCCAATGGAATGGGGTGGAATCTTCAATCCAGAAGGATAAAACGCTGATACTCATCTTCAGGAAGGCATTAATCAAGATGCCAAATAGGAAAGAAAGTATTATCGCAGGGAGCTGATATAGATGGATTACAGGAAAGGCTCCGAGAAAGCAATAACCAATGACTAGCCCGGCTACCATAAACATAAGTGACTTAATCGCAATTTCTCCCAGATGCTTTGCAATGATAAAGGCGATGTAATGATAGGGCTTATTGATACTGTAAGCAATGGAGCCACTTTTAATATCATTACTGATCTGAAAGCTTAAGGTAGGATTGCGGCAGGAGAACCAGATCATCTCCGTCAGGATAACATACCAGATCATTTGCTCCTTGGTATAGCCGCTAATCAGATTCACTGAATCAGAATAGATGTATTCCCACAAGTTCATGAATACGAAGAGAAGCATAAAAAATGTGATAAAGCCCAACAGAATATTTAGAACATACTGAAGACTTTCCATTAGAGTAGCCTTCAGTATAAAGAGATATTTTCTCATAATCTTACCAACACCTTTCTTTGATCAATCTTAGAATGGACGAAGTCTTAGGCCTTAGTTTGCCGGTTCTCCTTGTAGATTTCTGTGATGATATTCTCCAGAGGTACATTGGAGATATTAATATCAAGAATGTTATCAGCATCGATGAGCTTCAAGGCATCAGCGATATTCTTCTTCGTGGTATCCACCTCAAGCTTCAGATTGCAGCCCTTGCTCTTAATTACAGTAATGCCATCCTCTTCGGTCATATCCATAGCATCTCTGAGCTTCACCTCTACGATTTTCCTGTTTAGATAGTGATATTTCAGATTCTCCATCGAATCGTCCAATACGATGCTTCCATGATTAACGATGATAATACGTTTGCAGAGCTTCTCGATATCGCCTACATCATGACTGGTGAGGAAAATGGTGGTCTTATATTCCCTGTTCATCTTCTTGATCAGCGTTCTGATGTTCTCCTTTACGACCGGATCAAGTCCGATGGTGGGTTCGTCTAAGAATAAAATCTTAGGACGATGAATCAGGGAAACCACAATCTCGCATCGGATTCTCTGTCCTAAGGAAAGGTTTCTGACCGGAGTATTGATAAATTCCTCCAGTTCAAATACCTGCTTCAGTTCTGCAATTCGAGCCTCAGCTTCCTCCTCCTTCAGGTCATAGATAGCACCAAAGAATTTGAAGTTATCATAGGGGGTCAGATGCATCCAGAGTTGCTCCTTCTGCCCGAAGACCGTACCAATCTGATAGGAGAGCTGCTTGCGCTTGGCAGTCGGATTGATACCCATAACCGAAGTGCTCCCTTCATCCGGATAGAGAATTCCGGTAAGCATCTTAATCGTCGTGCTTTTGCCTGCACCGTTCGGACCGATGAAGGCAAGTATCTCCCCCTCCTCAACCCGAAAGCTAATATTATCTACCGCCTGTATCGTCCGGTAGTTAGGCTTTAGTATGGACTTCAAGCTCCCCTTCAGCCCCTTGTCTTTCACCTTTACTCGAAAGGTCTTTGATAATTGATTCACTACGATTGCATCCATAAACGTTCCTCCCCTTATGTATCGTTGATTGTTGATTGGAAACTCAGCCGGTAGAATCTCTATGATTATAAAAAAACCGCCTTGGATAATAGGTTACTATTATGCAAGGCGGAGGTAACTGGTTTTATTTAAACTAAGCCCATTCCGTATCTGCATAACTGAAGGAGACATGTCTGCCTGCAGTTATGGTACGAAACTACAAGCGTTAATGTCTAATTAGTTGTGAGCAAATAATGACGTACATGGACTTATGTTGTATCATGGTAAGAATCTCCTTATTAGGAATTTTTGCTAGTATAGCACAAGAAATTTCCATATGCAAGCACAAAATAAAATAAATATTTAGTACAGGTCCATATGGTTACAGTTCAGCCTTATCAAAGGCTAACGCATACGACAAGGGAGAAATGATTTCCTGGAAGGCTGAACTGTAACGTCATAGGTACTAGTTTTACAGAATTCTGCATTACTACTGAAAATAATCGTAAAATCAACATATTGTTGCGATAATTTTATTGGTGATATAAAATAGTATCAAGGTTTCAAAGTTTATGGGGGTGCGTGATGCTAGAAATCAGAGAAGTTAGTACGAAGAAGGAACAAAAAGTTTTCGCGGCATTTAATACAGAGATGTACAAGGAGATTCCGCAGGCAATTCCAAAATTAATAACTGATGAATTAAACATTTTCAATCCTAAGAAAAACCCTGCCTATGAGTACTGCAGGACGAAGCAGTTTTTGGCCTATCAGGAGGGAAGATGTGTTGGGAGAATAGCGGGAATTATTAATAAAGCTGCGAATGATAAATGGTATACCAAGAGGATTCGTTTTTCTCGAGTGGATTTTATTGATGATCCGGAGGTATCTGCAGCCCTATTTAAAGCAGTTGAAAACTGGGGTCGTGAGGAAGGTTTAACCGAGATGCATGGACCGATTGGCTTTAACGATATGGACCAGGAGGGAATGCTGATTGAGGGTTTTGAAGAGGAAAGCATGTTCATCACAATCTACAATTATCCCTATTACATTAATCACCTGGAACACTTAGGCTTTCGTCGTGATACGGACTGGGTGGAATATCAAGTGAAGATTCCCAAGGAAACGAATGAGAGACTGGACCAACTTTCTGTAGCTGTCCTAAGAAAACATAAGCTGAAGCTGATTGAACCAAAGACTCGAAAGCAGATAAAGCCTTATATCACAAAGATATTTGATCTATATAACATCGCATACGAGAATCTGTATGGTACGGTTAAGCTGTCCTACAAACAGATCATGAAATATTATGACGAGTTCATACTTTTAATCAATCCAAATTATGTGAAGCTATTATTAGATGAGAACGGACAATTAGTCGGCTTTGGGCTTGCGATGCCTTCCCTGAATAAAGCGGTGAAACGGAGTGGCGGTAAGCTGTTCCCCTTAGGCTGGTTTCATCTTCTTCGTGCACCCTATGCGAAAAATAAGGTGCTTGATCTGTATCTGATCGGAGTGCTGCCCCACATGCAGAACAAGGGATTGACGGCAATTCTCATGAATTCCATGGCGAATGCTGCTATAGAAAATGGATTCGAGATTGCAGAAACCGGTCCGGAGCTGGAAGATAATCATCAGGTGCTGGCGTTATGGAAGCATTACGAGACGAGACAGCATAAGCGCCGTCGTTGTTGGATTAAAACGATTGAATAGAGGACAGTAAGATGCAGATAGCAGATATATTCAGACAGAAGAAGACGGTATTATCCTTGGAGGTATTTCCACCCAAAAAGACAAGTTCAATTGATACCATCTATACTACTTTAGATGATTTGCAGGGACTGAATCCGGATTTTATCAGTGTTACCTATGGTGCAGGTGGAAATGCAGGAGATACATCGACCTGCGACATCGCCTCCGTTATAAAGAATAAATATGGAATTGAGCCCTTAGCACACCTGACCTGTGTTAATTATACGAAGGAGGAGATTGATCGGATATTGGACCTCCTTCAGCAGAAAGGGATTAAGAATATTTTGGCGCTGCGCGGTGATATCAATTCGGATATTCAGCCTAAGAATGAGTTTTGCTATGCCAGTGAGCTAATTACTTATATCAAAGAACGAGGAGGCTTCCATGTGTCCGGAGCTTGTTATCCGGAGGGGCATATAGACTCTGAGAATCTGATCGCAGATATTCATAATCTGAAGAGTAAGGTGAATGCAGGTGCAGAACATCTGATTTCACAGCTTTTCTTTGATAACAGCTATTTCTATAACTTCCTGGAGAAGGCCCAAATTGCAGGTATCAGGGTGCCGATCGAGGCAGGAATTATGCCGGTAGTGAATAAAGCTCAAATTGAGCGTATGGTGACTTTGTGTGGTGCAAGTCTTCCTGCAAAGCTTACAAAGATGATTCAACGGTTTGAATATTCGCCGGAGGCTCTTCGTGATGCCGGTATTGCATATGCGGTTGAACAGATTGTTGACCTAATCTCACAAGGAGTGGACGGAATTCACTTATATACAATGAATAATTCTTATATAGCGAAGAAGATACACGCAAGTATTGCAGGCTTAATACAGTCATAAATGGAACCAATTCACTTTCTACAGCGTCTAATGTATGAAATTGAAATCCTATGGGAAAATACCATTAACAATATGCAGCATCATGCTAGGAAGTGTGAAGGATGCACTTGGCACAACCTTTGGATGATAAGTAATGTCTGCAAGAAATGGAGTAATTTATGAAAAAGTTAACCTTAGCTATACTGATAAGTCTTATATTAATTAGCATGTCCGGTTGTAATAAGGGGAAGGATAGTAACGTAGATAATCTAACACCGACACCTCAGCCCATCGTAACACTTCCCGCCGAGGTAACCCCTGGTGAAGAAGAGATTGAAGATGGTGTCGGTGAGGAGGAACCGCTTACGGTCAGTGATTATTTTCCTCTGGAGGCAGATACGGAGTATATCTATGAGGGGGAAGGGAATGAATATGCAGCCTACCATAGATACGTCGATTATATCGATCTAGAGAATAATCTGGTACAGACCAGAACCGATAATGGCGGCACAGTAACCGTACGGGTATTGCAGATAAAGGATGGAACATTATCTGTGGTGTATCTGGCGAATGAAAGCTATTACCGGGATAACTTTATGGATAAAGCAACCGATACCGAAGCGGAAGTTCTGTTAATGGAGCCCTTGAAGAAGGGGAC
Organism: Herbinix sp.; assembly: GCA_029239365.1. Lineage (GTDB taxonomy): Bacteria > Bacillota > Clostridia > Lachnospirales > Lachnospiraceae > Mobilitalea. The sequence goes on from JAQZBA010000110.1 coordinate 5,139, forward strand.
TAATTGGACCTTAAGTGATGGTAGAAGAAGATTGATCTCAGAGGAGAAGGTTCCTATCTCCACGCCTTATGGCAGCTTTGATGCTCTTGAGGTGACCACAGAGAGCGAAGACAGCACTACGAAGGATTATTATGCGGTAGAAGTTGGCTTGGTGAAATCTGTGTTCCTGTCGGAAGGTATGGAGGTGTCCTCCACGTTAAAAGCAGTGAATAAAGACGCCGCTATGAAGCAGATGATTATGATGTACTATCCCGATGCGGATGAGAAAATATATACACGTCAGCTGGAGCTTTCGCTGAAGACGGGAGAAGAATTAAGGACAGTGCTGGAAGCAGCGATGCAGAAGACACCGCCTAAGGATACCTATATCCCCCTGATGAGTGTGAATACAAGAATAAACAGCATATCTCTGGATGAGAATAATATCGTTCAGGTTGATTTCACGAAAGAATTCGTTACCGAGGCTAATCTGGGCTCCGGATACGAGCTACTGCTTCTTCAAAGTGTAACGAATACCCTTGGGTATTATTTTGGTGCCACCAAGGTGGTCATCACTATAGAGGGTAAGCCCTATGAATCCGGGCATGTAATGATGGAGGAAGGCGAAGCTTTTGAAGTTGATGTGGAGGATGTAGTATCATAGCAATATAAACTTCATAGATTTGGCATAACTGCTTAAGAGATCCTACCGTACATGTAAGCTTGCAAGACTGGCTTTCATGATGAGGATGGGCTTCTTAAGCAGTTTTTTGATGATAAGTAGTAAGATGGTTGTGTTGACAGTAGTCTGTAGGCAAACCTATAATGAAAGGGTGAGGCAATGATCCTTGAGATTATTACTTTATAGAGGGAAGTGTTATAAAAGTCATCGATTGGATAAAATAATACTTGAATAGGAAAATGGCTAGAGCTGAATGGAGGATATCATGTATACAGCGAATGAAAAAAGATATGAAAAAATGGTATATAATCGTTGTGGGGAAAGTGGCTTAAAGTTACCGGCAGTTTCGCTTGGATTATGGCAGAATTTTGGATATAAGGATAATTTGGCGAATATGGAGAATATGTGCCATACAGCCTTCGATTTGGGGATTACCCATTTTGATTTGGCGAACAACTATGGTAATCCTTATAATGGTTCAGCGGAAGCGAATTTCGGTACCATACTTGACCGTGGACTGAGAGCTTATCGTGATGAGCTGTGTATCTCAACCAAGGCCGGCTATGATATGTGGCCGGGACCCTACGGAGACAAGAATGGCTCAAGAAAATATCTGTTGTCTTCCTTGGATCAGAGTTTAAAGAGAATGAAACTAGATTATGTCGATATCTTCTATCATCATGTATTTGATCCCAATACTCCGCTGGAGGAGACAGCGGTAGCCTTGGATCAAGCGGTAAAGCAAGGGAAAGCACTTTATGTTGGTATCTCTAATTATAATAGCCAGCAAACCGCAGATATCTTAAAAATCTTTCGTGAGCTTCGTACTCCCTTTGTAGTGAATCAACCTTCTTATTCGATGATGAACCGCTGGGTTGAGAAGGATAAGTTGAAGGACTTTGCAGTAAATGAAGGCTTTGGACTTGCAGTATTCTCTCCGCTGTATCAGGGGTTATTGACAGATCGTTATCTACACGGTATTCCCGTAGATTCAAGAATTGGCAAGGGCAGCACCTGGATTAAGAATGAGTTGAATGACGCTATGATTATTAGATTGAATAAGCTGAATGATATCGCTATGTCAAGAGGACAGAAGCTGTCTCAGATGGCACTTTCCTGGGTGCTCCGCGATGGTATTGTGACCACCGTTTTGATCGGTGCCAGCAGTCCTAGCCAGATAGAGGATAATGCAGAAGCAGTAGATAAGATCAAGTTTACGCAGGAAGAACTGAATGCGATTGAAGAAGTATTAAGAAACTAGAAGAGAACTTTCAAAAACCGGCTGACTTAATGTAATAACATCGAGTCAACCGGTTTTTATCATATTAGAAATTTCGTCCTATACGATAAAAAATAATCCGCTGTGGGTACGTGCTCTATTTGAGTGCTAGAGTGTTCCTAATCGGCTGGAATGTCCGCGCTACATTAGAGCTTCTATGATATGGTAGCTGCATTCTTGGTAAGCAGATAGTACAAAGCGCCATAGATATTAGCATCCAGCGCCAAGGAACCTTTTTTGGCCTGGATCAAGAAATCTGACTTGTCAGCAGCTACCATCTCAAGAAGTCCTGCAGCTTGTCCAAGAAGTGCTTTTTCCGGTATTTCTGTCAGTTTACGATTGATGGTCTCCATCACAATATCTCGTGAGGAAAGACCACCCGTTACAACGATATGATCAAGGTCGAGAAGCAGGGCAGAGTTATAGATAATACCGGCAATACTTTCACAATAGGACTCTAACATTTCTAAAGCAACAAGGTCTCCCTGATCAATAAAATCAAAAAATCTCTGACCTGTCATCTCCTCCATAGTAAGCCCCTTCCTTGCTGCCAACTGATAGAGAAGAAGCGCGAATGTTGTGGTCATAGCAGACAAATCATACTGGTTATTACCATAAGAATTCACCATCCCAAATACCATGGCGGCATTCAGCTTTGTTCCTTGATAGAGCGTTCCGCCTAGAATCAGACCGGCACCCATACCACTTCCAAGTACAAGGACCAATAGGTTCTTGGAGCCTTGACCGGCACCTTGCCACCACTCTCCAAGAGCTGCTGAGAAGCCATCATTTAATATAGTAACCGGGAGCCCGGTAAGGGCCTCCATCTCCTTTTTCAGATCTAGACCCTGAAGACACCGCATGGTATAAGCTCTGTAGGTATTCCCGTCAGGGCACATACGTCCGTTGGTACTGATAGCGATTTCGTCACCCCGGCTGCGGTAATGATCCACAATTTGCACCATTGCTCCAAGGAATGCATCAACGGATTCGTAGTTAGTAGGTATCTTTTCTCTCGCTAAGATTTCTCCTTTAACATTCATCAAAGCAAATTTGGTATTCGTAGCTCCGATATCAAAAACCAGTTTGTCCATCCTTATCCCCCCTTCGTTTACAAAGCTTCTCCATTGCTGGCAATGACTGACTTGAACCAATCATAGCTTTTCTTCTTATATCTGGCTAAATCCATAAGATCAGTGTCTGTTCGGTTCACATAGATGAAACCATAGCGCTTCTTCATCTCACCCTGAGAGCTTAGGATGTCAATGGGTCCCCAGGTCAAGAAGCCCATCAGCTCCACGCCATCCTCAGTGACAGCTAGCTTTAATTGTTCCAGATGGCTACGGAAATAATCAATTCTGTAATCATCGTCGATGGTGTTCTCTTCATTTAACAGCTCATCTACTCCAATGCCACATTCGATGGTGAATACCGGCAGGTGATAACGATTGTAGAGCTCCTTTACAGTCAGACGTAGCCCTACAGGATCGATACTCCAACCCCACTGTGTCTGCCTTAAGTAATCATTCTTCGGTGGATTCTGAAAGGCCCGCATAAGTATGGTTGCTCCATCTCCTTCTTCATCGGCCTGTACCGTAAGAGACTGATAATAGCTGTGTGCAAGGAAATCCATCTTCGCCTTGCTCAGATATACCATATCACCCGGCTGGATCATAGGAGCGATTCCTGCCTTCCCCCACTCATTCAGTAGGTCGGTCGGGTATTCCCCGTGTGCGAAGACCTCCAAGGTCTGTTGGTTGTAGCTTCGGTCTGCCTTCTGTGCAGCAAAGATATCTTCCGGTTTGCAGCTTGCCGGATAAATCGGCATATAGTTCACCATTCCTCCAACCTTAGCATGTGGAGCATATTGGCGTGCAAGATGCCATACGGACGCAGAGGCTAAAAACATATGATGCATACAGGATGCCTGCAGTTTTTTCTTATCGCGTTCCGAAGCATCAGACGGAAGCTGAAATAGCGAGAGCATAGCTGCAGCATTCTGCTCGTTAAAGGGGATATAATATTTGACACGAGTCCCGAAACGCTGTATCACTGTTTCTGCATATTTTTGGAAGGCTGCCAGGGTTTCTCGTCCCTTCCAGCCACCATACTTATTCATGAGAGAGAGTGGCATATCAAAATGATATAGGCATACCACCGGTTCGATGTTATATTTCAAAAGCTCGTCGATGACATTCTCATAGAATTCTAAGCCTGTTTCATTGATCTCTCCCTCACCGTCAGGAAGAATACGAGCCCAGCTTAGGGAGAAACGATAAGAGTTAAAGCCCATATCTGCGAACAATGCGATATCCTCCCGGTAACGGTGGTAAAAATCAATTGCTACCTTCCAATCGGCACCGGACTTTGTCGTCTTTTGTACATCATACACCGTCAAACCTTTTCCGCCTTCCGCCCATGCGCCTTCTGTCTGCATGCTTGACACGGAACCACCCCATAGAAAATCTTTCGTAAACACACCCATAGGTATCATCTCCTTTGATAAGTTTAGAATATAATGATAGACATTACTTTGTTGTAATAGCCTTATTGTAATAGTAGCAGTTCTCTGTTATCATAGTTGTAATATTTTAAGGTTACTATCACTATTTAAAGATATCCAATGAGATTGAAGATGATAAATCGGTGTTAAGCTCATAGGTGAAGAGAAGTCGGATTACAGAAGGAGGTTGTTCTTATGGAGAAAAAGCAGGCAGAGCGTGCAATTAAACAGATGCTGATGTCAGGCTATGGGCATTATTCCCGCATGGAGGAACATAAGCTTATCACAGCATTTCTGAAAGGGGATGTTACAGGCTTCACTGATCCGCATATAGCAGAGTTCCCTCTTGCATCACAGCCCTTACGATCCATTAAAAACAATCTAATCTGCGCTGTTGCAGTTATGTGCCGCTATGCTGCTGATCTTGGTGCTGATGATGAGCGCTGCTATGCATTAAGTGATTATTACATCAATGAGATTGAAGATCATGTCGATATTCATAATTGGTATGCTACTATCCTGGAGATAGCGAGGCATTATACCGAGTTAGTGCGGCAAGGAAGAGAGGAGCAATATACCCTTCCTGTTCGAAAGGCAATTCGATATATTCATCAGCATCTTTATGAGCCCTGTAGTCTGAATCAGGTTGCAAAAGCGGTTCAACTGCATCCTAGTTATCTTTCTGCTTTATTCAAATCGGAGACGGGAGTATTGATAACGCAGTATATCAGAGCTTTGAAAATAAGTGAAGCAAAGAACCTGCTTAAGGATCAGTCACGATCTGTATCAGAGATTGCGGAACTGCTCGGATATCGCAGCTTGTCATACTTTTCGAAGGTATTTCATAGGGTCTGCGGATGTGGTCCGCGAGAATTCCTTACCAAAAAAGACTGACTAATCAGAGAAATTCTGATTAGCCAGTCTTTGTTATATCATAGGAAATTGCATTTACATAACAAGTATTCTGCAAGGAAAATCTTGACTAATAGGGCTATCCATAATAGGTAAGACT
>JAQZBA010000111.1 GCA_029239365.1 Herbinix sp.
TTAGCTTTAATAACAGTTCTCTAGTCTCAACCTATCCTAAAAACAGTAGTTCCCTTGTCTCGCAAGGTAAAAAGCAGTTCTCTAGCCTCAACCCAACAATACTTTTTAAGTTGGGCCAACATTTGAAAGATAAAAAAATAAGGTTTCCCGCAATCGGTGATTATTACCGAAAGTCTGGAAACCTTTGATTTTAAGCCCTTTAGAGCATATTTATTTATCTTTGCGTGACATCAACACGACCGTCTCCACATGACCCGTCCAGGGGAACATGTCAACTGGAATGGCTACTTGGGCCTTATAGCCCTTCTTCGTCAGATATTCTAGGTCTCGTTCTAGGGAGATTGGATTACAGGAGACATAGACTATCTTCTTCGGTTTCAGTACAACGATAGCATCCATGAATTGCGGTGTACTTCCTGTTCTAGGAGGATCCATGAATATTACGTCTGCAGTTTCTTTCTTATCCGCCATCTGGCTCATGAATACCCCGGCATCGTTTTTGAAGAATTCTATATTAGTGGCCTGATTGAGCTTAGCATTCACTACAGCATCACGGACAGCATCCTTATTCAATTCAACTCCGATGACCTGCTTCGCATGGTCTGAAGCGATTATGCCAATGGTACCTATTCCGCAATAAGCATCAATTACAGTCTCTTCTCCGGATAGATCAGCCAACTCAATTGCTTTATTATAAAGTATCTCAGTCTGTACAGGATTCACTTGGTAGAAGGATTTTGGAGAAATGTGGAAGGTCTTACCGCACAAGCTGTCCTCGATATATCCTTTACCATAGATCACTTGCTCCTTATCACCGAGTACCATGCTGGTTTGCTTATCATTTACATTCACGACTATCGTCGTGATCTCAGGGTGCTCAGCACGAAGAGCTTTCACAAAATTATTCTTCGAAGGCATTATTGGTGATGCCAGAACAAGAACCACCATGATCTCACCGCTATGGTATCCGGTTCGTATCATAACATGGCGAATGAGACCATATCCGGTATCCTCATCATAGGTTAATATCTTAAAGCCTTTCAGCATTCCTCGAATAGATGCAATAATTGCATCTGCCTTTTCATTATGAATCAGACATTTCTCTACAGCAATTACATTATGAGTTCCCTCTTCATATACTCCTGAGATCGGATTACCCTTTCTGTCATGATCAAATACTACCTGTACCTTATGACGATAATGGTCCGGTGTCTTCATTCCTAGGATTGGTTCAACTTTACAATATTTCTTAAGCAGAGTTTCTACTTCTTTTTGCTTCCCTGCCAGATGCTTCTCATAGCTATCAAAGAGAATATTACAGCCACCACATTCTCTCTGGTAATCGCAGTCTCCCTTTTTTTTACTAGGTGTGGTAGCTTCCTGCCAATCGCGCTTTCCTCTTCCTTTCACCACTGTTGTGCTGTCGGTGCTTCTATTTTCATTCGCAATTTGCCCTTTGTTATAGGTACTACCACTTCGTTGCTTAGAAGAATTGTGAGTCTGATCGCTTCCCTTACCCTTTCCTGCTCTATAACCGGTTTTACTATCTGCTCTAGTATCAGTTCTATTTTCTGATCTGAATCCGGTTTTACCATCTGTTCTATTATCAGCTCTGTGTTCTGATCTGAATCCGGTTTTACCATCTGCTCTATTATCAGCTCTGTTTTCTGATCTGAATCCAGTTTTACCATCTGATCTATTATCAGCTCTGTGTTCTGATCTGAATCCGGTTCTACCATCAGATCTGTTATCAGTTCTATTTTCCGATCTGAATCCGGTTTTACCTTCTGATCTATTATCAGTTCTGTTTTCCGATCTATATCCGGTTGTTCTACCCTCTGATCTATTATCAGTTCTGTTTTCCGATCTGCTATCCGATCTATATCCGGTTGTTCTACCCTCTGATCTACTATCAGTTCTGTTTTCCGATCTGTATCCGGTTCTACTATCTGGTCTGTTTTCGGTTCTATTCCCTGTTCGATCAGCCCCAGTACCTACTTGCTTATTTCCAAATCTATTACCGGTTCTATTCCCTGTTCTATCAGCCTCAGTACCCACTTGCTTATTTCCGAACCTATTTCCGGTTCTATTTCCTGTTCTATCTGCTTCCGTCCCAGTCGTTTTATTTCCAAACCTATTCCCTGTTCTATCACCTTCGCTACCTGTTACATTATTACCTGCTCGATTGCCTGCATAATTACTTTTGAACTCACCTGTTCTATTCCCTGACTTAATACTTGTGTTATTGCCTGACTTAACACCTGATCGATTGCTTGAATAACCGCCAGCTTTTACACCAGATCGATTGCTTGTACTTTTACTACTCTGGTTGCCTGTCTTCTTCCACCCTGTTTCCTTAACAAATGCATTAAAGTCCTCGAATTTTTTGACATCTTCGAATTCCTCCCGTTTCTTATTCGGTTTGTTATAATCCGCTCTATTCGAAGATTGATTCGAATTATTCTTCTTCGTACTACTTGATTTACTATCATTTCTCATTAAGATTAAACTCCTTCTCCATTAAATTCTGGTATAAAGCTTTCGCTTGCCGTCTCACCCTCTTGGATGAAACCATTTTCCACTCCGATTTCTATGGCATAATCAACTAATTCCTCATATTCTTGTTCTGTAATCCTACGATTGATCGCCGGAAAATCTTTCATCCCCGGTAACGGAGTATACTGGTTCATAATACTGATATAGATAGTATCACCATAGGTGTCATATAAATATTTGATAATATTCTTAGAATCGGACAGATATCCGGGTAAAAGTAGGTGTCGAACAATAACTCCCTTTTTCATCCGTCCCAAATTATCAAACTCTGCCTCACCCACCTGCCGTACCATCTCGGCTATCGCTTGCGACGCATATTTAAAATAATCCTCGCACCCAGAATAAAGTCTGGCTGGCTCTGGGTTGATATACTTAAGATCCGGTAAATAGATGTCAATATAACCTTCTAACTTCCGGATTGTGTCTTCCTTCTCATACGCACTGCTGTTGTATACAATAGGCAGGGCTAAACCATTGCTCCTTGCTAGGTGAATAGACTGGATGATCTGTGGCACATAATGACTCGGGGTCACCAGGTTGATATTATTTGCCTTCTTCTCCTGTAGTTCGAGAAATACTTCTGCCAGTCTTTCTATGGTGATCTCCTTGCCTGCCATTCCTCTCGCAATATTATAATTCTGGCAATAGATACAGCCTAGTGAGCATCCGGAGAAGAAAACCGTTCCTGAGCCTTCCTCGCCTGAGATGCAAGGTTCCTCCCACATATGGAGTGCAGCTCTTGCAACTACAAGTTCCCCACTTACCTTACAATATCCCTTTTGCCCAATTGATCGATCCACATGACATTCTCTTGGGCAGAGTACACAATCCTTAAGGGAATCCGTTATCATAATAAATATCCATGCCTTTCATACTATCGAAGCATACTGCTTTTGCCGCAAATGCCGAATTATCGATGAAGCGATTAACCTGGAAGAATAAGGAGTTCGCTCCAATGGACGTACTATAACAATTCATTCTACATTACTTTATCATGAAATACAATGAATAAAATGGGTAAACTGGTACGCTTCAACATTTTACAAAATCAACAAAAATAGAGCCGTTGCAAAATGCTGCTCAACGAAAATGACTTGCTTCACAGATTGACCTACAAAATCTACAACTCGTCTGTCAAATAGTGCATTATAACAAATCATATCCGCCGCTTTCCATTTTGCGACAGCCCCTTCGTGTATACACTTAATAAATCTTAGCCTTACTAATAATACTTCTCTGCGTATCAAGTATTATCTTAGCATATTCTATCGTTTCCGCTGCTACCAGGTATTCCTCAACTAATACCTGTTGGATCGGCCAACCGGATTGTTGTGCCTTCTGGGTAGCCCAAACCGCTTCCTCATTCGTCAGATAATGGGCTTCTACTAATAACTCCATTACCCCGGGTATTACCTTTGATTGTCTTGCATTCTTATCCTGCTTACTACTTAGCTTCTCAAAGGTCTTTATCAAATATGCCATCTGCCCGTTCATAAGTCCTTTACCTATTAGCCAGCTAATGACAATCTCTTTGTTCGGAAGCTGTGCGAGCTGAAGAGTATCCACCAGCCCGGACGCTTTGATAAACAGATAGGTATCCATCTTGCCAATATAATAAGTAGAAGTGAACTGCTCCCACTCTTTATCACTCAGGCGCTCATAAGCTTCTGTTCGATGTTCTCTGAAGAGCTTAGTGTATCCATCCTCTTCTTTGATTTGATGTTCTAATTTCTCTAGAATCTCATAGATACGGGATGGTCTTCCTGCCACGATATATACATCCTCACCGAAGACTTCTTTCAGTGCTGCTTTAATACCTGTTTTTGACGTATCACCACACACTATCACTACGATACCATCGGAACGGGATCCGATTGGTAAAGCCTGTAGTGCTCTGGCTTTATTGATACTCATCTTAGATATCCAAGTAGTATCCGTATATTCTCTCTTAGAATCCAACTCGTAATAGGCTATTTTTTGCTGGGCAGCCAAGGCACTATAGAGAATGGTTTCATCTACAAATCCTAGTGCTAATAAACTCTCACCTAATTTACAGCCGATCCGCTTTTGATAATACAATCCTGTCTCCAACTGCTCAGGTTGAATCAATCCACGCTCAATCAAAAGCCTTCCTAACTGCTGCTTGTTATCAATCAATGGATTCGTCAGCCCCGGATCATGAATATAGGTCATGTCTTCAGCAAGAACAAAATATTTTCCTAACTTCGAATCATGGATCACTCGTTTATTCAGATCAACTGCTAATTTGACTAAATCCTCAAGGGATTTAATACCAACACTTAGTTTACTACAATTCTCTATGTTTCCATCTGTGATCCATTCTAAATAATTACTGTGATCTACAGCCTTTCTTGCCTTACCGTTCTTACTAATCAATAATACAACCAGCAGAATAATGATGAAAGAATCTACAAGATAAGTAATTGTAGCACTATTGGATTTATAACTCTTATATGTCCATATGATACTAGCTAATAAAGAAAACAGACCAATCAAGATATATAGTACTTTAAGCCGATTCCTATTCATGATTCATCACCCATACCCTAAGGTATTTCTCCTATTGTATTAATAAAATAATTATAGCACTAATTAACGAAAATCCAAGTTAATTTTACGTTTAGAAGCATCTATTTTACTTTTAGCAATTTTCTTGCAACTCCAACCACAGGCTTAAACAGAGGCCCTTCCATTTCTTTCCTCACCTGCTTTAATTCTTTACGGATTGCAATGTTCTGAGGACAATGGCGTTCGCATTTTCCGCACTCTGTGCATAGAGAGGCATAAGCCGGATTCTTTGATAGTACTCCTTGTGTCTGCATATATTTAAAACGGCTTCGCTTATCATTTAATAGATATTTATCATTATAGGCAGCGAAGCATCCCGGAATATCAACGCCTTGAGGGCAGGGCATACAATAGGCACAGGCCGTACAAGGAACCTTCGTTTTCTCTAGCATAATTGCCTTCACCCTATCGAAGACAGCAAGTTCCTCCACTGATAGAGAATTCGCGGTTGCCGAGGATGCAATAGCGATATTCTCGGATAACTGCTGTTCATCACTCATACCCGATAGAATAACTGTAACTTCCGGGTGATTCCATATCCAACGCAACGCCCACTCAGCCGGGGTACGCTTGTCATCATAACCCTGGAACGCTTTATGTACCTGCTCCGGAAGATTATTCACAAGCTTTCCTCCACGTAGCGGTTCCATAATAATCACCGGTATCCCTAAAGAAGCTGCCATTTGTAGTCCAGATTTTGTAGCCTGATTATTCTCATCCAGATAATTATATTGTATCTGGCAGAAGTCCCATGGATAAGCGTTTAAAATCTGTTCAAAATCTGCCTTACCACCATGAAAGGAAAAGCCTATATTTCGGATGGTACCCTGCTGCTTAAGCTGCTCCATCCATTCCATAACTCCGATACTGACCATGCGGTCAAAGGTTGCCTTATCCGTTAGCATATGCAGTAAGTAATAATCAAAATAATTTGTTTTCAATTTCGTACACTGAGTCTCAAATATCTTCTTGGCACCTTCCAGCTTATTCACCATGAAAGGAGGAAGCTTTGTTGCTATTTTAACCTTTTCCCGATACCCGCCAGACAGGGCTTCTCCTAGTAATGATTCACTTTTACCACCATGATAAAAATAAGCCGTATCAAAATAATTGATTCCTTGATCTATGGCGGAACGTATGAGTGCGATTGCACGCGGTTCATCTATCCCTGCTCCCTTTTGTGGGAAGCGCATACATCCAAAGCCTAGGATGGAAAGTTCCTCCCCATTTTGTTGGTTTGTTCTTGTCAGCATCTTACGTCCTCCTATAATCCTTCTACATACTCTATCAATTGATCAATATTTCCCTGCGTTGTAGCCCAGGAGGTTACCAGACGAATCACACTATGCTTCTCGTCCACCTTATCCAGAACTAAAAATCCGAATTCCTTTGCCATCCTATCGATCATATCATTGGGCAGTATCACAAATAATTGATTAGAGCATACCGGAGCATAGAAAGAGAAGCCTTGATCCCTCCACACATTCGCCAATCTCTCTGCCATACTGTTCGCATGAGCTCCTAGTTCATAGTAGAGTCCATTCTCAAACAAAGCTTCAAACTGCAGTCCTATTACAAAACCCTTTGCCATCATCGCTCCACGTTGCTTGATCATAAAACGGAAATCTTCTTTAAGCTCTTCCTTACAGATTACCAAGGCTTCTCCCAGAAGAGCACCATTTTTCGTGCCACCGATATAGAACACATCCACTAATTCAGCTATGTCCTTCAAGGTTAAATCATTACTGCTACAGGTTAAGGCACTACCAAGACGGGCTCCATCCAGAAACAGGAGCAGGTTCATTTTATTACAAAGCTCACGAATCGCAGTCAGCTCTGCTTTTGTATAGATGGAACCCAACTCTGTAGTATCGGAGAGGTATACCATCTTAGGTTGTACCATATGCTCTCCTGAATGGCTCTCCAATACTACCACAATTCCTGCAGGTGTTAGCTTTCCATCCTTATGTGGAACGGTAACCACTTTATGTCCCGTAGCCTCTATCGCTCCGGTCTCATGAACATTCACATGTCCGGTATCTGCGGCAATCACACATTGATGAGGTCTTAAGAAGGAAGATATCACCAAAAGATTGGTCTGAGTTCCTCCGGGAATGAAATGGATATCCACATCCTCCCTTTGTAACTCTTTCTTTATATATAATTTCGCCCGGTCACTATGAGCATCTTCACCATAACCGGTATTTTGCTCCAAATTTGATTTTAACATCAGTTCTAAGATATGAGGATGTGCTCCCTCACTGTAATCATTCATAAAGCTTATCATGTTAGTACCTCCATTGTATTTATGCTTTGTTGTTCTTCATGCTGCTTAATCCAAACAGACTTCCGACTAGTCCTAAGAGAGCGCTGACGGATAATATAAAGCTAATAATATTATTTTGAAGCTGTCCCTGCTCCGGCAAGGGCAGAAAGGGAAGTGCTCCACTTAGCTGACTGTACCCTCCTCGTATTATGAAGAACAGGAAAACCACTGCAATCACACCGCCTAACACCGTCATCAAGGTACCTGCCAGAGCAAATGGGAAGCCAATAAACCCACTGGGTGCTCCAAGCAGTCGTAAAGTCTTAATCTGATCCCTGTTATTATAGATTCCTTGGCGGATCATATGGGATATAATGATTAAAGTCGTCATTCCTACTGCAAGTATGATAAAAATACCAACTAACTTTACTCCATCAGTTATCTGCCTCATCTGTTCCAGAACCTCTCTGTTATCTCTGACATATTCGATTCCCTCCAGCTTCTGAAGCCTAGCAAGGATTCCATCAATCTGATCCAGATTAATACGGATTTCAAGAAAAGCTTCAAAGGGATTCTCGTCAAAGAGCTCGAGAATATTAGCTTCATTACCTAACAGCTTTTCCATCTGGGCTTTTGCCTGAGCCTTCTCAACATAACGAACCTGTTGTACACCTTCTATGGTCTTAATCTGCTGCGTCAGCGCATCTACTTGATTCGGATTACCCGGATCTGTAAAGTAAGCACTAATCTCGGCTTCCTGCTCCAATGTCACTATAATCTGGTCTCCTACAGACCAGCCAATCAGTACAATTCCTAGTAGGAATAGAATAAGACCGGTTCCGATGATTGAGATGATATTCGATAATGGGTTAAAACGAATCGTCCGAAATGCTTCTAATATAAAATATCCTATGTTATAAAAGAATGTCTTCATCCTCCAAACTCCTCCTCACTCTTTTGAACGGATATCTCACCACTAGTGACACGGATGAAGGTAGCATTCTTAACCCCGTCGATCAGATGGGTTGCATGGGTTGTAATAACAACCGCCGTATTACTGTCTTTAAAAGAAGTTAGCAGCTCCAGAATATTAATTGCATTATCATGATCAAGATTACCTGTCGGTTCATCTGCAAGAATGAGTACCGGTTTTCTCGCTACCGCTCTTGCAATTGCAACACGCTGCGCCTCACCCCAGGATAAATTTTCAACTCTGGTATGTATCTTATGCTCCAACCCCACTCTTTTTAGGGCATTTTCTGCGTCCTCTTTCATCCTCTTAGGAGCAATCCCAAGAAAGCGCATTCCCATCATTACATTCTCAAGAGCAGTTCTTCCATCAATCAGCTTAAACTCCTGAAATACAGGACCGATCAATTTACGAGCCTTTCTTATTCTGTGTTCGTTACCTTTGTTCATTAACTGTTCCAGCACCTTAAGCTCTCCTTCGGTAGAATATTCCATCCCAATCAGAAGCTTTAACAGGCTGGTCTTCCCCGAGCCGCTCGGACCGGTAATATATACCAACTCTCCCGGCTTAATGACCAGATTAATATTCTTCAATGCTCTCGTACCATCCGGGTAGATTAATGATACCTCTCTTGCTTCAATCATGATTGTCCTCCTAAGTCTACCACTGTAATTTGATTACGAATGTCAAGCGACCTTCCTGACTAGCCACCTCTTCTAAACTAAAATCAACAATCTCTATGCCTCCGGTAATCGCAGCAAAATCAATAATCAGCGGCCCTTGTTCGAATAACGCCTGAATTGATAACTCATCCAATGGCAGTTCGTAGAAGGTTCCTGTTGTAACCTCATATTGAATAGCACTTTGATCAGCAATAAAGAAATTACCATGTAGAACAAGATGCAGTTCCGGTACCTCAATTACTACTTCTCCTTCATTGAACCGGAAATAGGTCTCGGTCATATCGGAATTATCATTGAGTATACGGTTAAACGTGTCCTCCTCCAATGCCCCAGGCATTGTGAATATACCTAAGCCCAGATTAAGATCATCTGCAGTATAATACCCTTCCCCGATTATTCTGGTAGTCTCAGTGACGGTATTTTGAAACACCTTCTTACAATCCTCCCACAATATCTGTAGGTTCAGAAGCTGTTCCTCGTAATAGATACGGTCTTCCTCCAAGGAGGATAGATATGACTCCTGTTCCTGAGCTGCCACTTCATGCTCAAGAAGGTTGCGATCCAGTTCCAGTTGTTTATTCTCAAGAAGAATCACCTTGTCATCTAGTTGCTGTTTCTCCTCCTGCAGAAGCTTCTTCCCTTCCTCAAGAGACGTCAGCAGCCCGGCGACATTATGTGAAATATCCTTAATTGCATTCAAACTTTTTAAGAACTCACTGAAGCTATCTGCATTCAGTAAAATATCAAGATAGGTTGCCGGCCCTCCACGCTGGTAATACACCAACACCTGTTCCAGTATCTCTAGCTTAGAGGTATAGTCCTGCTGAGTCTGATTTATCTTCTCCTCTAAGTCTGCTATCTGCACCATGAAGGAGCCAATCTCATTATTAATCTTAGTCTCTTCCTTCTCCAATGCTTCGATTTCCTTCGAGATAAGAAACAGCTTCTCCAACACCTTCATCTCCTCCCCAGAGATGTTCTCTATCTTGCCCTTCGTCTCCTCAATCGGAGCGACCTCACCGGACACAGGCAGCGGAGCAGTCAAAATTACCGGAATAATCAGAAAAGCAAGAATCATCTTAATTTTTCGTTTATATCGTTCAATCATCAATTCATCTCCTGATTTCAAGCAAACTTGAATATAGCAGTTGCAACATCATATACAATACCTGAAAGAAGTTTAAAATGTAATTCCAAGTGTTAAGATGTTCTTCTTTAACACTTTGGGATTATCATTTTAGAGTTCTTTCCAAGGATTTTGCTATTTAAAATCCTTTACTACGCTTAATTATATCATGAACGATATACCTTTTCATGATCTTGGCTACGATCACTTACTTGCAAACATGATACTGCAATGCAACATCATATACAATACCTGAAAGAAGTTTAAAATGAAATTCCTATGGATTTCATTTTAGAGTTCTTTCCAAGGATTTTGCTTTTTAAAATCCTTTACTACGCTTAATTATATCATTATCACCCTACACTTTCTACTAGGCAAATAAAGAAAATCATT